>NZ_BCAK01000003.1:0-138771 GCF_001293905.1 Brachybacterium sp. SW0106-09 | reverse complement strand
CTCCTACCGGCTCGTTCCTCGCCAGTACGTCGATCAGACTCCGTCCACCTCGCTGATCTCCTACCGGCTCGTTCCTCGCCAGTACGTCGATCAGCCGAAGCGGCCGGAGATGTAGTCCTCGGTCTGCTTGTTGCTGGGGTTGGTGAAGATCGTGTCGGTGTCGTCGATCTCGATCAGGTGCCCGGGCTTGCCGGTGCCGGCGATGTTGAAGAAGCCGGTGCGGTCGGAGACGCGGGACGCCTGCTGCATGTTGTGCGTGACGATGACGATCGTGTACTCCTCCTTCATCTCGTGGATGAGGTCCTCGATCGCGAGGGTCGAGATCGGGTCGAGCGCCGAGCAGGGCTCGTCCATGAGGACGACCTCGGGCTTGACCGCGATGGTGCGAGCGATGCACAGACGCTGCTGCTGACCGCCGGACAGGCCCATGCCGGGCTTGTCGAGACGGTCCTTGACCTCGTTCCAGAGGTTCGCGCCCTTCAGCGCGCGCTCGACCAGCTCGTCGGCCGCGGACTTCGAGATCCGGCGGTTGTTGAGCTTCACGCCCGCGAGCACGTTGTCACGGATCGACATGGTCGGGAAGGGGTTGGCCTTCTGGAACACCATGCCGACGCGGCGACGCACGTTGACCGGGTCGACCTTGGCGTCGTAGATGTCCTCGCCGTTGATCTCGACCTTGCCCTTCGCGTACGCGCCGGGGATGACCTCGTGCATGCGGTTCAGCGTGCGCAGGAAGGTCGACTTGCCGCAGCCGGAGGGGCCGATGAGGGCCGTGACCGAACGGGGCCGGATCTGCACGTCGACACCCTCGACGGCGAGGAAGTCGCCGTAGTAGATGTTCAGGTCCTCGACGTTGATGGGCTGGGGGGCTGCCATCAGATGTCCTTTCGCGTGGGTGGCCCGGCTCAGCGGCTGAGCTTCGGGGAGAAGTAGTGGCTGATCATGCGCGCGATGATGTTCAGGACCATCACGATCACGATCAGGGTGAAGGCGGCCGCCCAGGCGCGGTCGATGTTGGTGCTGACCGCACAGGCGTACACCTCCTGGTTGATCGGGTTGGTGACCGTGTCCGACATGCAGTTCGCACTGCCGTTCCGGTACTGCTGGTTGATGAAGGTGGGCAGGGTCGCCATGCGGCCGTCGAACATGTTCCAGTTCACCGAGGTGACCATGCCGACCGTGAGCAGCAGCGGCGCGGTCTCGCCGATGACGCGGGCGATGGCGAGGGTGATGCCGGTGGTCAGGCCCGCGATCGCGGTGCGCAGCACCACCTTGACGATCGTGAGCCACTTGGGCACGCCGAGCGCGTAGGCGGCCTCGCGCAGGTCCATGGGGACCAGGCGGAGCATCTCCTCGCTGTTGCGGACCACGGTGGGGATCATCAGCAGCGAGAGCGCGACGGCGCCCATGATGCCCATGCGCACGGACTGGTCCGGCATGAAGGCGATGAACACCGCCAGGCCGAACAGGCCCGCCACGATCGAGGGGATGCCGGTCATCACGTCGACGAGGAAGGTGACGCCGCGACCGAGGGTCCGCTTCCAGCCCACGTTCGCGTACTCGACCAGGAAGATCGCGGTGAACAGGCCGACGGGGATCGAGATGATCGAGGCCCACAGCGTGATCAGCAGCGTGCCGACGATCGCGTGGAAGACGCCGCCGGCGTCCGCGCCGCCGATGATGCCGGACATGTCCTCGGTCCAGAAGGCGAAGGTGGTCGGCTTCGCGGCCACGACTCGCACCAGGCCGCGGGAGATCACGGACCACAGCAGCGACACCAGCGGGAACATCGAGATCGCGAACGCGCCGATGACCAGCAGGGTCATGAGCCGGTCGGTCGCCCAGCGGGGGCCCTCGCGCAGGAGCGAGTAGCCCCAGCCGAAGAGCAGGTGCAGGACGAAGCCCAGCAGGATGGCGTTGGTGACCGAGAGGGCGCCGACGATCGCCAGCACGGCGATGGCGACCAGGAGGCCGGCGAGGCCGGTGAAGACGAGGTGGTACCAGGGCAGGCGGCGCTCGTCGCGGGGGCGGTGGACCGAGGGCTCGGTCCGCACGGTGGTGGGGGTGCTCATGGGGGACCTCTCAGCTCTTGGGGCCGCTGCGGGCGACGATCCACCGGGCGATGGCGTTGATGACGAAGGTCAGCATGAACAGCACCAGGCCGGTGAAGATGAGCAGGGACATGTCGACGCCGGAGGCCTCCGCTTGCTTCGAGGCGATGTTCGCGGCGATCGTGTTGTGGCGGCCGACCTCGAGGATGTGCAGGGAGAAGGTCGCGCCGGGCGCGAGGATCATCAGCACGGCCATGGTCTCGCCGAGCGCACGGCCGAGGCCCAGCATCGACGCGGCGACGACGCCGCCGCGGCCGAAGGGCAGCACGACGGTGCGGATGGTCTCCCAGCGGGTGGCGCCGAGCGCGAGCGCGGCCTCCTCCTGCAGGCGCGGGGTCTGGAGGAAGACCTCGCGGGAGACGGCGGTGATGATCGGCAGGACCATCACGGCCAGGACCACGGAGGCGGAGGCGAGGTTGCGCATCGGCGCCGTCGGCTCGCCGGCGAACAGCGGGATCCAGCCGAAGTAGGTGTTGAGGAAGACGTAGAGCGGCTCGAGCTTGGGGACGAGCCACACGCCTCCCCACAGGCCGTAGACGACCGAGGGGACGGCGGCGAGCAGGTCGATCATGTAGCCGAGAGCCGAGGCCAGGCGGCGCGGCGCGAAGTGCGAGATGAACAGGGCGATGCCGAGGGAGATCGGGATCGCGATCACCAGCGCGATCGCGGAGGCGAGCACGGTGCCGAACACGAGCGGCAGGGAGTACTCGATCAGCGAGAAGTCCGCGGAGCCGGAGAACTCGCGGCTCGCGATGATCGCGGGGAGGGACTCCAGGGTGAGGAAGATGGCCACCGCGGCGAGGGTGACGAAGATGAGGAGCCCGGAGCCGACGCTCAGGGCGTTGAAGAGCGCGTCGCCGAAACGGCGGCCACCGGACTTCATGGAGGCGGGCGGGGCCGATGCCGCGTCCGGTTCGATGTCAGCTGTGCTCATGGGGACCTTCCTCCGAGCTCACGGCTCGCGCGCGGGGCGCTGGCCGGGGTGATGACGGCGGGGACAGCGATGTCGCCGGGCCGGTGCGGCCCGGCGACACGCTGTCGTGAGGTGGCGGGATCAGCCGACGGTGATGCCGTCGATCGCGGCCTGGGCGTCGGTGCGCAGCTCCTCGGAGATCGGGGCGGAGCCGGCGGCCTCGGCAGCGTTGGCCTGGCCCTCCTCGGAGACCATGTAGGAGGCGTAGGCCTTGACGGCCTCGCCCTGCGCGGAGTCGGCGTAGGAGCCGCACAGCGCGAGGTAGGAGACGAGCACGATCGGGTAGACGCCGGCCTCCTCGGTGGTGCGGTCGAGCTCCACGACGATGTCGTTCTCCTCGCGGCCCTCCTCGCGCGGGGAGACGTCGACGGCCTTGGCGGCGGCGCCGGCGCTGTACTCGACGAACTCGTCGCCGACCTGGATCGCGGCGGTGCCGAGGCCGGAGGCCTGGGAGGCGTCGATGTAGCCGATGGTGCCGTCGCCGCCCTCGACAGTGGACTTCACGCCGGAGGTGCCGTCGCCGGACTGGCCGCCGTCGATCGGCCAGGTCTCGATCGGACCGTGGGTCCAGGCGTCGGGTGCGTTCTCGGAGAGGTATTCGGTGAAGTTCTCGGTGGTGCCCGAGTCGTCGGAGCGGTGGACGGGAACGATGTCCTTGTCGGGCAGCTCGGCGTCGGGGTTCGACTCGGCGATCGCCGGGTCGTTCCACTTGGTGATGTCGCCCGCGAAGATCCCGGCGATGACCTCGGGGGTCAGGTTCAGGGAGTCGACGCCCTCGAGGTTGAAGACCACGGCGATCGGGGAGATGTAGACCGGCAGGTTGAAGGCCTGCGAGTCGTTGCACACCTCGACGGACTTGGTGAGCTCCTCCTCGTCCAGGGCGGCGTCGGTGCCGGCGAACTGCACCTGGCCGGAGAGGAACTGCTCACGGCCGGTGCCGGAGCCGGTGGGGTCGTAGGTGACCGTGAGGTCACCGCCCTCGGCCTGGGTGAGGCCCATGAAGGACTCGGTCCACGCGGTCTGGGCGGTCTGCATCGCGGACGAGCCCGAGCCGGCGAGGTTGCCGGAGAGCTCCGCGTAGCCGCCTGCCGCGCCGCCGCCGTCGGAGGCGCCGTCCGTGCCGCCGTTCTCCGAGCCGCCGCCGCACGCGGACAGCGCCAGGCCGCCGACGAGTCCGAGCGCTGCGAGCGAGACGAGCTTGTTCTTGCGAACGTTCACTGCGAGTCCTTTCGGGGCCTTCGGCCCGGGTTCACACCTGCTGACGTCTGTCAGCGGCGAACCTAGGGAGGGGAGATGACGCGGGGCCCGTCGTTGTGTGAACAGCGGGTGAACAGCCTTCCCGCCCCCATGAACTCGCAGGTCCTGGCCGGATTACGAACGGATCACACTCCCGTTTCGTCCGACTTCCAGTGGGCTGGGACACGTTCGGCATACCCCTCAGTAGCCGGAGCTGGCGGCCACCCCTGCGATCACGAACATGACCACGAAGTAGGCGATGATGAGCAGCAGCGCGACCGTGCCGATGATCGAGAGGATCAGTCCGGTGATCGTGAGCCCGCGGCCTCCCTTCGGCGGGGACGCGGTCGGGGCCGTCTCCCGCATGCCCAGGATCGACAGCACCAGGCCGACGGGCGAGACGAGCGTTCCGCACAGGGTGAGCCCGAGCAGGCCGACCACGAAGCCGGCGATCCCGAGCCCGGAGCTCGGCGGCGCCGCGACGGCGTAGCCCGGGGCGGCGTAGTAGCCCTGGGGCACGCCCGAGGGCAGGGAGGCGTAGGGATCCTGCACCCCGGCGCCGAGCTGCGGGGCCCCGTGCGGATCGGCCGCGCCGTACGGATCCGCCGTGCCGTGACGATCTGCCGTGCCGTACGGGTCCGCCGCCTCGTGCTGCTCCGCACTGCCGTACGGGTCCGCCGACGCCGAGGACCCGTACGGGTCGTACCGCTCCGACGAGGCCCCGTACGGATCCTGCCCCCACTGCGTGCTCATCCGTGCTCTCTCCGGTCCGTCGTCAGCCGATGTTCGGCAGGTGTCGTTCGATCGCCACCACGACGCCCTCGGGCGTGACGTGCAGCAGCAGGGCCTCGCCGGCGGCGAGATAGGGGTCCTCGCGCGGCAGCTCGAGGGCCGCGCCGGGCCGGGAGACCCGGCGCACCGCCTCGATGACCGTGGGGAGCACCGGGCGGTGCGTGCACACGACCGTCGGCCGCGCCTCGCTGAGCACCCGGTCGATGACCGCCTCGGTGCGGGAGGGGTGCTCCGCGTGGCCGGCCTCGGTGAGCTCGCCCTTGGTCCGCACCGTGAGGCCCTCGTTCTTCGCCAGCGGCTCGACGGTGCTCAGGCACCGCACCCACGGGCTGCTCACCACGCTCCCCGGGTCGAAGGCGTCCAGCAGCGGCGGGAGGGCCTTGGCCTGCTTCTTCCCCTTCGAGTTCAAGGGGCGGGCCCCCTCCCCGCGGCGCCACTTCGCCCGGGAGACCGCCGCGCCGTGGCGCTGGATCACGACGGGCGCCGTGCGCAGCTCCCCCGACTCCGCGAAGCGTCGCAGCGATTGCAGGAGGACCTGGTCGCCCTGGCGCGCGACCATCCCCTCGGCCTCCGCCAGCGGGACCCAGCGGACCTTGTCGATCTCGGCGGCGTTCTCCGGACCGGGCGCGACCTTCGCCCGGACGGTGCCGAGCCAGTACTGGACGATCTTGGTGCGCCCGTCCGGCAGCAGGTACACGGAGGCGGGCAGCGGCCGGTGCAGGCGCACCCGGTACCCGGTCTCCTCGGCGACCTCCCGCACCGCGGCCGCGGGGAAGGTCTCGCCCTTGTCGAGCTTGCCCTTGGGGACCGACCAGTCGTCGTAGCGGGGCCGGTGCACGAGCAGCACCTGCAACTTCCCACCCTTCTCGCGCCAGGCGAGGGCGCCGGCGGCGAGGACGGGAGGCGGTTTGCCCGGGCCGACGCTCACGCTCATGCCGAGGCCGCTGCCGGACGGCGCATCTGCACGTCGCGGCCCGAGACCTCGAAGCCCCAGCGCTCGTACAGGCGCAGCGCGGCGGTGTTGTCCGCCTCGACGTACAGCTCGACACCGGGGACCCCGCCCTCGGCCAGGCGGCGCAGCGCGGTCGCCAGCAGCACCGCCGCGATGCGGTGCCCCTGCACCGACGGGTCGGTCGCCACGACGTAGATCTCGGCGTCGGCGTCCGTCGCGCCGGGCCGCTCGCGCTTGACCCAGACGAATCCGATCAGCGCCCCGTCGCGGCGGGCGACGACCATGTCCTCGGCGTCGAACCAGGGTTGGGCGAGGCGCTGTTCCAGGTCCGCGCGGGTGAGCGCCCCCTGCTCGGGATGGGAGGCGAAGGCGCGGGAGTTGACCCCGACCCAGGCGTCCGCGTCGCGCACCGGGTCGAAGACGCCCAGGGTCAGCCCGGACAGGGAGGACTCGGGCACGGGCTCGAGCGCGGCATCGGCCCCGAGCGCGCGGTGCAGGGTGAGCAGGCGGCGCGTCTCGACGAGCCCGGCCGCGGAGAGGAAGGCGAGGGAGCCCTCGAGCGCGCCGTGCGCCCAGACCCCGGCGTCGGGCCGTTCGGAGAGCGCGGCCTCGAGCAGGGCGGTGCCGTGGCCGCGGCGGCGCACCTCCGGGCGCACCATCCCCTGGACGGTGCCGTCGGCGAGCACGCCGGCGTAGGCGACCGCGCGGTCCCCCTCGAGGCGGAGCAGGTGCCGGGCGCCGTCGCCGTCGAGCGCGAGGCTCGCCGCCTCGTCGAGCGGGGAGACGCCGTCGTGCGCGGTCACCGCGCCGAGCAGATCGAGGATCTGGTCACGGTGCTCCTGTGACAGCTCGGCCGTGGAGATCATGGGGTCCTTCCGGGACGGCGGACGGCGGTGGTGAGCGGCACGAGTATGCCTCCACCTGCGGGCACTCGTAGACTGCCACTGTAGCGCCGCGGACCTCGAGCCGTCGGCGCCCCATCGAGCGACCGGCAGAGACAGCGAGGGAGGCCCCGTGACCGCTCCCGAGCGCGCACCCCTCGGCGCCGCCCTCGCGCTGCTCCTGGCGCTCGTCTCGCTCACCGGCCCCCTCTCCCCCGTGCTGATGGCGACCTCCGTCGCCCTGTTCGGGCTGCTGATCGGGATCTCCTGGCCCG
This sequence comes from Brachybacterium sp. SW0106-09, assembly GCF_001293905.1. Taxonomy (NCBI): domain Bacteria; kingdom Bacillati; phylum Actinomycetota; class Actinomycetes; order Micrococcales; family Dermabacteraceae; genus Brachybacterium; species Brachybacterium sp. SW0106-09. The sequence goes on along the minus strand of NZ_BCAK01000003.1, from coordinate 131,551 downwards.
GGCTGCTCGAGCTGCCCTCCGCGATCGGGACCCGCGTGGTCGTCGCCGGCACCGGGATCGGCGGCGCGCTGGTCGCGGTCCTCGTCCCCGAGCGCCTCACCCCCGTCTCCGCGATCGTGATGCTGTGCGCGGTGGGGGTCTTCGCCGCGTTCGTCCACCAGATGCTCCGCCGCGACCGCCGCGACCTCACCTCCTCGCTGACCGGCACCGTCGCCGGGGTGTTCCTGGCCGGCCTCGCGGCGACCTGGGTGATCGCCCAGGTCGACGCCCAGGCCTCCGGGAGCACGGCCATGGTCACCGCCGTCGCGACAGGGCTCGCCGCGACGCTGCTGCTGGACTGGACGCCGCTGCCCGCGCTGCCCCGCTTCGTGCTCTCGGTGGCGGTGGGGGCGGGTCTGACGTGCCTGCTCGCGGTGTCGCTGGCCTCGCTCGCGCTGCCGGTCGCGGTGATGCTGGGCGTGGCGACGGCGATCGGGGCGAGCAGCGCGCATCTGCTGGTGGGCTCCTCGCTCGTCGCGCACGAGCCGGTCCCCTCGCTGGCGGTGGCGGCGGTGCCGGTGGCGACCGTGGGCGTCCTCGCGCATCTCGCGATCACACTGTTCGGCTGACGGCGGTAGACTCGTCGCCATGTCTGCGCTGTCGCTGTTCTTCCTCGCCCTCGTCGTCCTGGTGGGCATCCTCGTCCTCGGCTTCTCCGTGCTGGTGATCAGCCGCCTGTTCAACCACTGAGCGCCCTGCGGCACCGATGCCCATCACGCTCGACCCCTCCCTCCCCCGCTCCCTGTACCCGCTCGCCTGGCTGATCGGCGAGTGGGAGGGCAGCGGCGCCCTCGCCGCCCCGTCCCCGGACACCCCTGACGTGCGCGTCGAGCAGCGCCTCGTGTGCACCGCCCAGGAGGACGGCACCCTCGCCTGGCGCTCGACGATCCACCGGGTCGACGCCCCCGCTCCCCTGCCGCCCACGAGCGCCTTCGCCCGCGCGGAGGACGGGGACGACGACGCCTCCGCCGCGCCGTCGACCGGCGAGCGGAGCCTGCTGCACCGCGAGGACGGCGTGTGGACCGTCGGCGATCTCCTGCCCGGGCAGGACCGCGCCGCCGCCGAGGCGGCACGCCCCGGCAGCCCCGAGGGGCAGCTCTCCCATCATCTGGAAGCGCGCTTCGAGCGCCGCGGCGAGGCCGCGGAGACCTGGCGCGGCGAGGTCCGCGGGCCGCGCCTGCAGCTCGCCCTCCCGGGCGCCGACGGCGAGGTCGCCGCGACGCGCATGGTCGGCTACATCTCCGGACGCCTCATGTGGCTCTGGGAGCAGCGCGGCCCCGCCCCCGAGGGTGCGCCCGGCGAGACGGCGCTCCTCCCCCACCTCTCCCTGGAGCTGCATCGTGTCTGATCCCGTGTCCGGTCCCGTGCGCGAGATCCGCCCCCTGTCCCTGCACGGCGCGGTCCTCGGCGAGGGCCCGGACACGTCCGTGCCCGCCCACTACGGCGCCCCGCTGCGCGAGCAGCGCCGCCTGCTGGAGCGCGAGGCCGCCGTCGACCTCGGCCAGCTCGAGCTGCTCGAGGTCAGCGGCCCCGACGCCCGCAGCTGGATGACCACGGTCTCCACCCAGGTCCTCACCGGCACGCCCGTCGGCGCCTCGTCCTCCCTCGCGGTGCTCTCCCCGCAGGGCCGCGTCGAGCATCTCGCCGCGGCCGTCGTGATCGGAGAGGAGTCGCTGCTGCTGGTCCTCGACGCCGGGGCGCGCGCGGGACTGCGCCGCTACCTGGAGATGATGCGCTTCGCCGCCCGGGTCGAGATCCTCGATCGCGACGACCTGCGGGTCCTGGGCGCTCTCGCCCCGGCGGCCGAGGTGCTCGCGGACCTCGACCTGCCCGAGCCCGTCGCCGTGTGGTCCGAGCCCTGGCCCGAGGTCGCCCCCGGCGGCGTCGCCTACGGCCCTGCGCCCGAGGACCCGGCCGGCCAGGTCCTCTCGGTCTTCCCCGCCGCGGCGCTCGAGGCGCTGCCCTGGCAGGAGCGGCAGCTGGCCGGGATGAGCTCCTGGGAGGCGGTGCGGATCGCGGACCATCGCGCCCGCCAGGCGCGCGAGGTCGACGAGCGCACCATCCCGCACGAGCTCGACCTGCTGCGCACCAGCGTGCACACCGCCAAGGGCTGCTATCGCGGCCAGGAGACCGTCGCGAAGGTGCTGAACCTGGGCCAGCCGCCGCGGCGCCTGGTGATGCTCCATCTCGACGGCTCCCAGGACGTCCCCGTCGCCGCCGGCGGCGAGGTGCGCCTGGGCGGGGCCGACGGGAAGGTCGTCGGCGCCGTCACCTCCGCGGCCCTCCATGCGGACCTCGGCCCGATCGCCCTCGCCGTCGTGCGCCGGGCGGTGCCGCTGGATGCCGCGCTGTCCGTGCAGGTGCTCCTCGGCGAGGCCGACGGCGAGACCGGCGCGCTCTGGATCGACGCCTCCCAGGAGCCGGTCGTGGTGCCCCGCGACCACGGCGAGCGTCCCGCGACCGCGAAGCTCTGAGCCCCGCCTCCACGCCCTTCGCACATCCCCTGCACCGCACCTCCTGCCCGGCTCCGCTGTGCTCGGCGCCGCGGCCTGGAAGAATGGCGTCATGAACAGCCAGGCCGAGCAGCAGGAGTGGTCCCGCCACCGACGCGAGGTGGTCGAGGCCAAGGAGCAGGCCCTCCGCGCCGCCCGTGAGGACGAGCACGCACGGGCCACCGCGCTGATCCGGGAGGCGGTGGCCGGCTATCTCGCCGACGGCATCGCCCCGGTGCCGCTGCGAGCGCGGCCCTATCGCGGCAGCGGCACCGTGCGCACCGGCCTGAGCGGCTGGTACCTCAAGCGCGACCGCTCCCTCGCGGTGGACGCGGAGGGTCGCTACTACGTGCTGCGGGTCGAGGGGGGCCTCCTCGCCCGGCTGCGCGGCGAGGCGCCCGAGCCCTCCCCCGCACCGCTCGTCGTCGGCCGCGGTGCCCGCGACGGAGACACCTTCGAGCTCGAGGAGCTGCTGCGCCGTCGGCGCCAGGATCCGGTGCCCGCATGAGGCGCTTCTCGCTCACGCCCACCGGGCCGCTGCCCGTCATCGAGCGCGTCCGCGGCGCCCTGTCCGGCCGGCTGCGCGGCGGCGTCTCCCGCGGCCGCGCCGACGCGCTCACGGTCGCCCGCGCGGCGCTCGCCGCCTCGCTCGCCTATCTGATCAGCCAGTTCGTGTGGGGGCACGAGTTCCCGTTCTTCTCCTCGATCGCCGCCTTCATCATCATCGGCTTCGGTATCGAGAAGAAGATGCGCAAGGTGGTCGAGCTGGGCTGCGGCGTGATGCTCGGCGTGCTCCTGGGGGAGCTGGCCCGCCAGGTGATCGGCTCCGGCGCGTGGCAGATCCTGGTGGTCGTGTTCGGCGCGGGGATGCTCGCGCGCTTCCTCGAGTCCAGCAATCTCTTCGGCTTCCAGGTCACCATCCAGTCGCTGCTGGTGATGATCATGCCGGCCACCCCCACCATGACCCCGGGAGGGCGGGTGCTGGACGCGCTCACCGGCGTGAGCGTGGCGCTCGTCATCCACCTGCTGCTCTCCGGCAACCCGCGCCGACTCCAGTCCCGTGCCGCGGACTCCTTCTACCGTGAGCTCGAGGACGCGCTGGTCAGCCTTGCCGTCTCCGCCCGCACCGGGGACCGCGGGGTGGCGCGGGCGACGCTGCGGAATCTGCGCGACGTCTCCCAGAAGTACACCGACGAGTGGAGCCTGGCCAATGACGTCGCCAACGAGATGGCGACCTTCTCCCCCACCGGGCTGCGCCATGCCGAGGACGTCGAGCGCATCCAGCACCTGCTGGTCGGCTCCGACCGGGCGATGCGGAACCTGCGCGTGATCGCGCGCCGCCAGGCGGAGTTCCTGGAGGCCGTGCGCGGGGACGCCCATTCGACCCTCGCCGACGCGCTGCTCGCCGCCCGCGACGCCGTGCAGGAGCTGCGGGTCGCCGTCACCCATGAGGAGGTCGACTTCACCACGGCGCGTCGCCGGCTGCGGCTGTTCGGCTCCTATCTCACCCCCGAGATGCTGCTGCGCAACGACGAGGGGCTGCGGCCGGGGCGAGCCGGCCACTTCGAGGGCGTGACCCTCACGATCCAGCTGCGCTCGCTCGCGATCGACCTGCTGCAGGCCACGGGGCTCACCGCCGCAGAGGCGAAGAAGTTCCTGCCGAGCCTGGTCATCGCCGCCGACGGCGACGCGATCGGCCCGCGCCCGATGACGATGGAGATGAAGGCGGTGGAGCCGCCCGCCACGACCGAGGCGCTCGAGCTGCTGATCACGGACCGCTCGGACCCCGACCGCCGCCGCTGAGCGGGTGGCGCGGCCCAGGGCGCGGTCGCCGCGGCCCCCGGGCACGAGCAGCGCGGTCCAGGGGGCGAGGGGCGCGTCTGCGGAGAGCGTCCAGGGCGCGCCCCTATCCTGGAGCGATGATCGCCCTCATCCAGATGTGGATCTTCCTGATCCTCGCCGTGGCCCTGCTCGCCCTCGAGATCTGGGCGTTCGTCAACGCGCTGCGCTTCCGCCCCGACGCCTACACGGCCGCGGGCAAGCGCTCGAAGGTGTTCTGGTGCGTGCTGACCGGCGTCGCGATGCTGCTGGGCTTCCTCTCCCTGCCGTACCCGATCGGCCGCGGCAGCAACATGCTGTTCATGCTGGCCGGCGTGATCATCGCCGGGATCTTCCTGGCCGACGTGCTGCCCGCGCTGAAGCGGGTCATGGGCCGCGCGCAGGGCAACCGCTGGTGAGCTGACGGCCGCCGACCACCCCCCGGGGCCACCCCGCCGGCCGCCCCGACCGCCGCCTCGACGGCCGTCCCTCGGCCGCCACTCGTGCACCCGTCGGGCGCCCTGCGGGCCGCCACCTTTTGTGAGTCCCAGGACCCATGCGTGACAGCGCATGGGTCCTGGGACTCACAAGACCTCGCCGCCCCGCCGCGCGCGGGGCAGGAGCAACGCGGGCGGGGCAGGAGCGCCGCGGGAGGCGCAGGAGCGGCGCGGCGGGCCGAGGCGACCGGGTCGTCTCCGGACAGGGAAGAACCCCGGAGCCATGGGGCTCCGGGGTCCTTCTCGTGCAGGCGCCGGGTCGGCGCTCAGCGCATCAGGTCGTCACTCAGGCCTGGTGGGTGCCGGCCGAGCGGAGGTTCTCGCAGGCCTCGACGATGCGGGCGGCCATGCCGGCCTCGGCCTTCTTGCCCCAGGCGCGGGGGTCGTAGGCCTTCTTGTTGCCGACCTCGCCGTCGACCTTCAGCACGCCCGAGTAGTTCTCGAACATGTGCGAGACGACGGGGCGGGTGAAGGCGTACTGGGTGTCGGTGTCGATGTTCATCTTGATGACGCCGTTGTCGACGGCCTCCTGGATCTCCTCCAGGGTGGAGCCGGAGCCGCCGTGCATCACCAGGTCGAAGGGCATGTCCTGGCCGTACTCGGCGCCGACGGCCTTCTGGATGTCCAGCAGGACGGAGGGGCGCAGCTTCACGTTGCCCGGCTTGTACACGCCGTGCACGTTGCCGAAGGTCAGTGCGGTGAGGTAGCGGCCGCGCTCGCCCAGGCCGAGCTTCTTGGCGGTCTTCAGGCCGTCCTCGGGGGTGGAGAAGAGCTTGTCGTTGGAGACGTTCGCCTCCACGCCGTCCTCCTCGCCGCCGACGACGCCGACCTCGATCTCGAGGATCTTCTTGGCGGCGACGGACTTCTCGAGCAGCTTCTCGGCGATCTCGAGGTTCTCGTCGACCGGCACGGCGGAGCCGTCCCACATGTGCGACTGGAACAGCGGGTCCAGGCCCTTGCTCACGCGGTTCTCGAGGTCCCACTCGATGAGGGGCTCGACCCAGGTGGGGAGGACCTCCTTGGCGCAGTGGTCGGTGTGCAGCGCGACGTTGATCGGGTAGTTCTTCGCGACGGCGTGGACGTACTCGGCCAGAGCGATGGAGCCCGCGACGCGGTCCTTGATGGTGGAGCCGGAGAGGTACTCGGCGCCGCCGAAGGACACCTGGATGATGCCGTCGGAGTTCGCCTCGGCGAAGCCCTGGAGGGCGGCGGTGGCGGTCTGCGAGCTGGAGACGTTCACGGCCGGGTAGGCGAACTTGCCCGCCTTGGCGCGATCGATCATCTCTGCGTACTGATCCGGGGAAACGACTGCCATGGGGGCACTCTCCTTCGTCGGTGGGGTCGATGACGACCGGCGGTGCTCCGCGCGGGGTCGTCCGATCGTGCCCATTGTTCCACAGCGCACCCGGCATCCTCCGGCCGGGGGTCCCGCGTGGACGGCTCAGCGCAGCGGGCCCTCGGGGATCTCGGCGTGCAGGAGGACCCAGGCGTGCATCGCGATCGCGGCGGCCGCGGCGACGTTCAGCGAACGGGTCGAGCCGAACTGGGTGATGCCGACGACGAGATCCGCCGCCTCCAGCATCTCGCGGCTCACCCCGGGCCCCTCCTGCCCCACCACGAGCACGGCGTTCCGGGGCAGGGCGGTGCGCTCGAGCGGGACCGCCCCGGGCACCAGATCTATCGCGACCAGTGGCCTGCCCTCCTCCCGCGCCCAGGCGATCAGGTGAGCGGCGTCGGGGTGGTGGATCTCGTGCTGGTAGCGGTCGGTGACCATGGCGCCCCGCCGGTTCCAGCGGCGCCTGCCGACGATGTGGAAGGCGCCGACGGCGAAGGCGTTCGCGGTGCGCACCACGGAGCCGATGTTCGCGTCGTGCTCGAGGTTCTCGATCGCGACGTGGAGGTCGTGGCGGCGGGTGTCGAGCTCGGCGATGATCGCCTCGCGCCGCCAGTAGCGGAAGCGGTCCTCGACGTTGCGGCGGTCGCCGCCGGCGAGCAGCTCGGGGTCCAGGCGGGGGTCCTCGGGCCAGGGCTCGGGATGGGGGCCGACGCCGACCTCGCGGCCGGGGTCCGCTGCGCGGGGAGCCTCGCTCATCGCTCCTCGGCGCGCTCCTGGTCCTTCTCCTCCTCGAGCGCCTCGAGCTCCTCGGCGTCGGGGTCGGGCAGGTCGAGCCTGCGGCGCTTGCGCTCGCGCAGCACGAGCCTGACCGCGAACCACAGCACGATCAGCACGATCACGGCGTAGGCGACGTTGGAGAAGATGTCGGTGTAGGGCTCGATGACGGTCCAGTTCGAGCCCATGAAGTAGCCGATGGTGATGAACAGGGTGTTCCAGATGCCGCTGCCGATCGCGGTGAGCAGGGTGAACATCCCGATCGGCATCGCGTAGAGGCCGGCCGGGATCGAGATCAGCGAGCGGATGCCGGGCACGAAGCGACCGAAGAAGATCGCCTTGTAGCCGTGCTCGTCCATGAACGCGACGGTCTTGTCGTAGTCCTCCACGTGCACCAGCGGCAGGCGGATGAAGATGACCCGCAGCCGCTCGGGGCCCAGCAGGCGCCCGATCCCGTAGAGCAGCCACGCCCCGACGACGGATCCCGCGATCGAGGCCGGCAGCATCAGCCAGAAGGACTGGTTCGGCCCGGCAGAGGTCACGCCCGCCAGCGGCAGGATCACCTCGGAGGGGATCGGCGGGAAGATGTTCTCGAGGAAGATCAGCAGGAACACGCCGACCGGCCCGAGGGCGTCCATGGTCGAGACGGCCCAGTCGACAATGTTCATGCAGGTGGCTCCCGGAGGTCGTGGTGGAGGAGTCGGACCTCGTCGGCCCGCCCCCGAGTCTAGGTGCCCGCCCCGGGCGCGCGCCCCGGCCCGCCCGCCTCCTGCCCAGGACCTCCACGAACGCTGTTCCGGCCGTTCACAGCGGACTCCCGGTCTACTCTGTGCGCATGACCTTCAACCCGAACGCGGAGATCCGCTCCGACAACGTCTCCGCCGCAGGTCGTGGCGGGGGCGGCTTCTCCCCGCGAGGCGGCGGGCGGGGCGGAGGCGGGCTCAAGCTCGGCGGCGGCGCCGGCTGCCTGCTGCTCGTGGTGGTCCTGATCTACACGCTGATCGGCGGCAACCCGCTGGACCTGCTCGGCGGCGGCAGCAGCACGCAGCAGGGGCCGGCGGCCGAGGGCGGCTCGCTGGACCACTGCCTCACCGGTGCCGACGCCAACGAGCGCGACGACTGCCTGGTCCAGGCGACCGTGGAGTCCGCGGACTCCACGTGGGGGCAGCTCGCCCCCGCCGAGGGCATCGACTTCGTCGAGGCACAGGGCCGCATCTTCGAGGGCCAGGTGCAGACCGGCTGCGGTGCGGCGACCGCCGACGTCGGCCCCTTCTACTGCCCGGCCGACATGACCCTCTACGTCGACGTGTCCTTCTTCGACTCGCTGGCCACCCAGTACGGGGCCGACGGCGGGCAGCTCGCGAAGATGTACGTGGTCGCCCACGAGTACGGCCACCACATCCAGTACCTGACCGGGGTGATGGAGACCGCGGACCGCTCGCAGACCGGTCCGCAGTCCGACGGGGTGCGGCTCGAGCTGCAGGCCGACTGCTACGCCGGGGTGTGGGCGCACCACGCCGCGAAATCGGTGGACGACGAGGGCAATGCGATGCTGCAGCCGCTGACCGCGGAGGACATCGAGTCCGCGCTCTCGGCCGCCAGCGCCGTGGGCGACGACCACATCCAGGGCGACGTCGCCGGCGGGCAGGTGCGGCCCGAGACCTGGACCCACGGCTCCTCGGAGCAGCGTCGGGCCTGGTTCACCACCGGCTACGAGCAGGGCACGATCGCCTCCTGCGACACCTTCGCCGCCGACCAGGTCTGATCCGGGCGGGCCGGGTCCGGTCGAGCTCCGGGAGCTCCGGCCTCAGATCTCCAGCTCGGAGATGTCGTAGGCGGAGAGGTAGCGGTGTCCGGCCTGCTCGACCGCGTCGCGGGAGGCGTCGGCGCGGTGCACGATCACGGCGACCGCGGCGATGTCCGCGCCGGCCTCGGCGAGCGCCTCGCACGCCGTGAGCACGCTGCCACCGGTGGTGGAGGTGTCCTCGACCGCGACGACGCGACGGCCCGTGACGTCCGGGCCCTCGATGCGGCGCTGCAGGCCGTGGGCCTTGTTCGCCTTGCGGACCACGAAGGCGTCCAGCGCATCGAGCGCCGGATCGGCGGCGGAGGCGTGCAGGATCGAGGTCGCCACGGGGTCCGCGCCCAGGGTCAGGCCGCCGACGGCCTCGACGCCGGGCACGAGGCCCTCGCGCCGCAGCAGGTCGAGCATGACGCGGCCGACGAGCGGCGCGGCCTCGTGGTGCAGGGTGATGCGGCGCAGGTCCACGTAGTGGTCCGCCTCCGCTCCCGAGGAGAGGGTGACGCGGCCGCGCACCACGGCGAGGTCGCGGATGAGGACGCGCAGACGCTCGCGGGCCTCGTCGATCGGGAGCTGGTGGACGGGATCCGTGCTGGTGGAGGACATGCGGCCAGGGTAGTGGATGCCCAACCCGTCAGAGAGCGTCGTCCTCGCGCTGCCAGGGGGCGCGCAGGTTGCGGCGCGAGGCCCGACGGCGGGAGCGCTCCACGGACCGCGCCTGCAGGCGGCGGTACCAGTTCGGGGAGGTCATGGCGCGCACCAGCGGTCGCGGCGCGATACGGGACATCTCCCCCGCGGTGCGGTACTTCACCGACGGGATCGACAGGACCGAGCCCTTGGCCGCATCCTTCAGCGCCTGCTCGACGACGTACGGGGCCTTCAGCCAGGTGATGCGCGGCAGCCCGTCCATCGACATCGCGGCCCGCTCGTGGAACTCGGTCTGGACGAAGCCGGGCAGCAGGGCGGTGGCGGTGACGCCGGTGCCCTTGAGCTCCATGGCGAGGGACTCGGTGAACACGGTGACCCAGCTCTTGGAGGCCGCGTAGGGGCCGGCGGTGGTGTATCCGGCGAGGGAGCTCACGTTGAGGATCGCTCCGCGTCGGCGCTGGACCATGGTCCGGGCCGCGGCGTGGGAAAGCACGAGCACGGCCCGCATCAGGGTGTCGAGCTGCTTCTCGTGGTCCTCGATCCCCACCTCGAGGAAGCCGCCGCGCAGCCCGTAGCCGGCGTTGTTCACGAGCAGGTCGACGGGGTCGACGGGGTCGGTCAGGCGGACCTCGACCCGCTCGAGCTCACGGCGGTCGGAGAGGTCGACCGACATCACCTCGACCGTGACGTCGTGGACGTCCCGGATCTGCTCGGCGACGGCGCGCAGCCGGTCCTCGTCACGCGAGACGAGGACCAGGTCGTGCCCGGTGCCGGCCAGCTGCCAGCCGAACTCGAGTCCCAGCCCTGAAGTGGATCCCGTGACGAGTGCGCGCGCCATGGACAGAGTCTACGCAGGTCCGGAGCCTGCCATGGACCATTCGAGGCGGACGCGCGCCCGTGCCCCGTAGGATCGGCGGCATGCGCATCGCGACCTGGAACATCAACTCGCTGCGGGCCCGGATGGACCGCGTGCTCGCCTTCCTCGAACGGCACGAGGTGGACGTCCTCGCCCTGCAGGAGATCAAGGCCAAGCCCGCCCAGCTCGACCTCACCGCGCTCGAGGCGGCCGGCTACGAGGTCGCGGCGCACGGGCTGAACCAGTGGAACGGCGTCGCGCTGATCTCGCGCGTGGGCCTGTCCGACGTGCGCACGGAGCTCCCGGCCGTGCCCACCTGGCCCGAGGACGAGACCGGGGTGGTCGAGGCCCGGGCGCTCGGCGGGATCGTCGGGGACGGGCTGCGGATCTGGTCGCTGTACGTGCCCAACGGCCGCGAGCTGGACCACCCGCACTACCCCTACAAGCTGCGCTGGCTCGAGGCGCTGCGCGCCGAGGGCGCGCGCGAGCTCGCCGCGGACGCGGCGGCGAAGGTCGCGCTCGTCGGCGACTTCAACGTGGCCCCGCAGGACGACGACGTGTGGGACATGGACTTCTTCGAGGGCAGGACCCACGTCACCGAGCCGGAGCGGGCGGCCTTCCGCGCGGTCGTGGACGAGGGCTTCGCCGACGTGGTGCGGCCCGAGCATCCCGGGCCCGGGGTGTACACCTACTGGGACTACCAGGCGCTGCGCTTCCCGAAGAAGGAGGGCATGCGCATCGACTTCGTGCTCGGCTCCCCCGCCGTGCAGAGGGCGGTCACCGGGTCGTTCATCGACCGCGAGGAGCGCAAGGGCAAGGGCGCCTCGGACCACGCGCCGGTCGTGGTGGACCTGGGGCTCTGAACCGCGGGCCCGAGGGGCGCGAGAGCAGGCACCGTGACACGCTCCGCGGCGTGCTTGACCCTCCTGCAGGAGGAGGCCTCACCGTGAGAGGACCGACCACCTCGAGAGGAGCCCGCCCGTGCTGAACATCGGCGAGTTCGCCCGCACCACCGGACTGACCGTGAAGGCTCTGCGTCACTACGACGAGAAGGATCTGCTGACGCCGGCGCAGACCGATCCGGACACCGGCTACCGCCGGTACACCATCGCACAGATCCGCCCTGCCGCCACCCTCGGCGTCCTGCGCACGATGGGCCTGTCCATCACCCAGGCGAAGAGGGCCCTCGACGCGGCCGACGACCGCGATGCGCTCCTGGAGGAGCATCGGCGGGCGGTTCTCGCAGAGCGGGAGCGGCAGGACCGGCTCTGGGTGGAGGGCCGGGCTGTGCTGGCAGGCTATGCGACCCCGACCGCGCTCCAGGAGCGCCGGGCCTCGTCGCTGCCCTGGGCGGGGATCACCTCGCCGCTGCCGTCCGAGGAGTCGGAGGACGGCGACCGGGATGTCGCCGACGAGGTCGTCGACCGACTGCTGGACCAGCTGCTGTCCGCGCTGGCGGCGAGGGAGGCGGAGGCCACCGGCCCCTGCTGGCTCGCCTTCCGCTGCGCGCCCGGGTCCACGCAGCCGGAGCTGGTGCTCGCGGTCGGTCTGGCGCAGCCGCTCTCCGGGACCGCACCCGCCGGGAGCGTCCCGGGGATCGAGGTGACCGGGATCCTGCCCGAGCGCACGGAGCGCTTCGTCCGGGTCGATCCGGCCTCTGCGATGAGCCCGGAGCTGTCGGCCCCGCATCCGGGGATGGTCGCGCTGATCGCCGCTGCGGGCGTCGACGGGATCGATCACCTCCGCCAGTCGTTCTCGACCGGGGAGGACGGCGGCTGCCTCGAACTGATCGTGGACGTGCTGTGATCGCTTCGGCGTGCCAGACGCTCCGGACATGGTGGAGCGGCGGTGCGATCGAGTCGCACCGCCGCTCCTGACGGGCCGTCTGCATCGGGATCAGGCGTACACGTGAAGCAGCTGCGGTGACGCTGTCGACGTCTCACAGCCGGTCCGTTGCGGGGACCAGTCGTACGTGGGTTCCGATGCCGGTATCCGTCGTGGTGCATCTCACACTACGCGCCCGGAGGAGAGGACGCAAGGACCCTCGTCCCGGCGACCTCTCCTCCACAGACCCCGTCCGTCCACCGTCGCGCCGACGGCCTGTCGTCCTCCGCCCGTGCTCGCCACGATGGCGGCATGACCAGCACGATCGCCTCCGCCGCCGACCGCTCGCCGAGCTCTGCAGGACCCGAGCGGACCTCAGCTCCCGCCTCCCTCGACCCCTCCCCGGCCCGCGCGCCGCGACGTCCCCGCTCCCGCTTCCCGGGCGCCGGGCAGGTCCGCGCCGAGAGCCCCGGCAGGCCTCGTCGGGGTGTCCGATGGGTGGGACCGGAGGGTCCCCTGCGGGAGCTCGTGGCGGACCATGCCACGGCGGCCGGCTCCTGGCTCCTCGAGGAGCCCCATGAGACGGCGGGCTGCACCGTCGTCCCTGCCGACGCCCTCCGCGACGGCGCGCTCCGCTCCCCCGGCGCCGCCCAAGGCCGTGCCCCGCTGATCGTCGTCCTCGCCGCCGAGGAGGTGCCCGGCGAGCTGTGGCCCCTCGCGCTCGACGCCGGTGCCCTCGCGGTCCTGCCGCTGCCCTCGGCCTCGGAGGAGCTGCTCTCGCGCCTCGCCGAGCTCACCCGCACCCGCTCGGGCGCCCGCCTGATCGGCGTGACCGGAGGGTGCGGCGGGGCCGGTGCCTCGAGCTTCGCCGCCCGGCTCGCCGGGGCCGCGCGCCGCCACGGCCCCGTGGCGCTGCTGGACGCGGATCCGCTGGGCGGAGGGCTCGACCTGCTGGTCGAGGCGAGCGGTGCCCCGGGCCTGGACTGGTCGCAGACCGCGTCGCTCGGCGTCGACGACGGGGAGGCCCTGCGCTCGGGCCTGCCGCGCATCGACGAGGTGCACCTGCTCGTGGCCGGGGAGAGGCCCGGACCCGACCAGGAGGACCTGCCGCGCGTGCTCGCGGCGCTCGGCCCGCTCGACGGAACGGTCGTGGTGGACCTCGCCGCTGCGCTCGTCCCCTGCACGGTCCCGCACCTGGACGAGCTCCTGCTGGTGCTGCCCGCGAGCGACCACGCGGTGCGGTCCGCCGCGCGGCGGCTGCGGGAGTGGTCGCCGCCGGCCGGGCTCACGAGAGCGGTGGTGCGCCGCGGCGGCGGGCTCTCCCCCGCCGACGTCGCCGAGGACCTCGGCCTCCCCCTCGCCGTCTCCTTCCGCGACAGCCCCCGCGGCGCGGTCCCGCTGCTGGACGTGCGACGCCGAGGTGCGGATCGCGCCGCCCGTGAGCTGGTCACCCAGCTCCTGAGGCAGGAGCCGGCATGAGCGGCCGGAGCACGGACGAGGGCGCCCTCGACACCCTGCTCGCCGGAGTGAGGGAGGACCTGGTGCGCTCCCCCGGCGCAGTGGACGTGCCGCGGATCGCGCGGGTGCTGCGCGCCCAGGGGCGGGTGCTGGGCGCCGCGGCGACCCTCGAGCTGACCGCGCGGGTGCGGGACCACGTCGACGGCCTCGGCCCCCTGCAGGGGCTCGTCGCCTCCGGGGTCACGGACCTGCTGGTCAACGACGACGGAACGGTCTGGGTCGACGACTCGGGCGGGCTCCGTCCCGCGGGGCTCCGGCTCACCGCCGGCGAGGCGAGGGATCTCGCGGTGCGCCTGGCGACATCGGGCGGTCGCCGCCTCGACGACGCGGTGCCCTGGGCAGATGCGCACCTCCCCTCCGGGATCCGCTTCCATGCCGTGCTCCCGCCGCTCTCCCCGGGCGGGGCGATCCTCTCGCTGCGCCTGCCCTCGCAGGAGCGCCTGGACCTCGACGATCTCGAGCGCCTGGGGGCGCTGACCCCCGCTGTGCGGGAGGTGCTCCGCGCGCTGGTCCGCTCCCGGGTGCCCTTCCTGGTCACGGGCGGCACGGGCACCGGGAAGTCGACGCTGCTCGCTGCGATGCTCCACGAGGCCCTGCCGCAGGAGCGCATCGTCGTGGTCGAGGACGTGCTCGAGCTCGCCGTGGACCACCCCCATGTCGTGCACCTGCAGTCGCGGCACGCGAACAGCGAGGGCGCGGGCGCCGTCGACCTCACCGCGCTGGTGCGGCAGAGCCTGCGCATGCGGCCGGATCGGATCGTGCTCGGGGAGTGCCGCGGCGAGGAGATCCGCGAGCTCCTGCAGGCGCTGAACACGGGGCACGACGGCGGCTGCGGCACGGTCCACGCGAACAATGCGGCGGACGTCCCGGCCCGGCTCGAGGCGCTCGGCGCCCTCGGTGGGCTGGACCGCGGCGCGCTCGCCGCGCAGGTGGCGAGCGCCCTCGAGGTCGTCGTGCACCTGGGCCGACGCGACGGGCTGCGCGTGCTGGAGGAGATCGCCGTGCTCTCGCGCGGAGGGGACGGGATGCTCACCGCCCGGACCGCGCTGCGCTCGCAGGCCGGGACGCTGCGGGAGGGGCCGGCCGCGGAGCATCTCGCCTCCCGCCTGCATCGCGGGGCGGACGAGGGGCCCGTCCGGGCAGCGGGACGGAGGGCGGCATGATCCCCGTCCTCGCCGTCGGCGCCCTCGCGCTCGTGCTGCTGTGGGTGCTCGTCCCGCCCCCGCTCCCCGCCGGAGCGCCGGTGAGGGCCTCCCGGTCCCGCCGCGCCCCCTCGGGTCCGCTGGACCTGGCCCGCACGGTCGAGCAGCTCGCGAGCGTGATCAGCTCCGGGGCGAGCATCCGGCAGGGCTGGGGCGCGCTCGCGCGCACCCTTCCCGACGGGGACCTGCGGGATCTGGCCCGCGCCTCCGCCGCCGGAGCGGATCCGCGCCGCGCGGCGGGCGGACGGCTGCGCGGTGCGCCGACGGTCGCCTCGCTCGGCGCCGCGCTCGCGGTGTGCGAGCGGACGGGTGCCCCGGCCGCCGTGATGCTCCAGCACCTCGCCGACGCCCTGCGCGACCTCCACGACGCCGCGCAGGCGCGGCGCAGCGCCTTCGCGGGCCCGCGCTCGACCGCCCGGATCCTGCTCGTGCTGCCGCTGGCCGGACTGGGCCTCGGCATGCTCCTGGGCGGCGACCCGCTGCGGCTCCTGGTCGCCTCGACCTCGGGACGGCTGCTCGGCGGGGCGGGGATCGGTCTGACGGTGCTGGGCTGGTGGTGGATGCGCCGCCTGCTGCGCAGCGCCGACCCTCCCCTGCGCACGGAGGTGGACCCGTCGGTGGCGCTCGAGCTGATCGCCGGGGCGCTCGAGTCGGGGCTGCCGCTGTCCCGTGCCCTCGCCGCGGTCGCCGCGGCACTGCCGGGAGGGACGGACGCCGAGGCGATGCGGGCCGTCGCCTCCGCCCTCGCCGCCGGGGTCCCTGCACGGCTCGCGGTCGACACGCTCCCCGCGGAGCTCGACGCCCTGGGACGCTCCGCCGTGCTCGCGGAGGAGACCGGCGCGGATCTCGCGAGGGTGCTGCGCTCCGCGGCGCGGGACGCCCGTCGCGGCCGCGCCCGGGACGCCGAGGTGCGCGCCGCCGAGCTCGCCGTCCGCCTCGTGCTGCCCACCGGAGCGGCGCTGCTGCCGGCCTTCGTCGCCCTCGGCATCGTGCCGACCGTGATCTCCCTGCTGGGCGGCACCCTCTCCCTCACCTCCGGCGGAGCGTGAGGCCACGGATCACCGGGACGGTCCCGGTCCGTCGTCCCCGCCCGGGGACGGCGACGGCGGCGGGAGCCGCCACCGCGGGACGGCGAGCGCCGCCCCGCAGAACGAAGGAGGAGCACCATGCACTGCACGAGGAACCGACTGCGCCGGACCCTCGCCCGCCGCTGGCGGGACGAGACCGGCGCCTCCACCGCCGAGTACGCGATCACCGTGCTCGCGGCCTGCGGCTTCGCCGCCGTCCTGGTCGCCCTGCTGGCGTCCGGGGAGGTGCGGACCCTGCTGATGGGAATCATCACCTCCGCCCTGTCGATGGGGTCGTGATGATGCGGTCCGCCCGGTCGTCCCGCCTGCGGGACGACCGGGGGTCCGCCACGGCGGAGACGGCGATCGTGCTGCCCGTCGTGGTGGTGATGGTGGTGGTCGTGCTGCTGACCGGTGCGGGCCTGGCCTCCCAGCTGCGGCTCGAGAGCGCGGCGCGCGGCGCGGCGCGGGAGCTCGCACGGGGAGAGGAGACCGCGGCGGCGGTCGAGGTCGCGGAGCGGATCGGCGGGGAGGGCACGGCCGTGTCCGTCTCGGGATCCGGCCAGTGGGTGCGGGTCGAGGTGACGCGCACGCTGCAGGCCCCCGCGGGGCCGATGTCCGGCGCGTCCTGGTCCCTCAGCGCCGACGCCGAGGCACGGCTCGAGCCGCAGCTGCTCGAGAGAGGGACGCCATGAGCACGTCGAGCGCGTCGGTGCTGGCCTGGACGGGGACGACGACCACGGTGGTGGCCGCCCTCGCGCTGCTGGGCGGCGGGGTGCTCGCCCGGGCCGAGGCGGGCACCGCCGCGGATCTCGCCTCCCTCGCGGGCGCCGATGCGCTCGCGGTCGCCCATCCGCACCCCTGCCGGGTGGCGGCGGAGACGGCCGAGCGCAACGGCGCGAGGCTCTCCGGCTGCGAGCAGCGGGAATGGGACGTGCTCGTCCGGGTCGAGGTCGACGCCGGAGCGCTCCCCTCCGCGGTCGCGGAATCGAGGGCGGGCCCCGGGCCGTCGGAGGTCCCGGAGACGTGAGCGAGGACGGGCTCCGCAGGAGACGAAGGCCCCGACGCCGCAGCGACCTGCCGCCAGCGACCTACCGGACGGCGGACCTCGGGGCGGGGCCGGGTGCCGCGGCGGGGACCGCCTGCCCGGCGCGCCGCGCGGCCCAGGCGGTGACCCGCTCCAGCGGTCCGCGCCCCTTGAGCGCGGACCAGGCGGTGCAGGCCACGAGCAGCACCACGGCGGAGGCGACCCAGACGCGGTCGTCCTCGATCCATCCGCCGGGCCCGGCGAGCACGACCAGGGAGACCAGGTGCACCGAGTAGGCGGTCAGCGGCATCGATCCCATCGCCGACAGCGGCAGCAGCACCCAGCGCAGGGGTCGCGCGATCAGCAGCAGCCCTCCGATCACGGCGAGCGCGATCCCGCCCGAGCGGAAGATCTCCAGCGTCGAGCCGGAGTGCGGCGTCAGCGAGATCACGGACTCGCCGAGCTCCCACGCCGGGTCCATCTCCGCGAGGGACTCCCCATAACCGTCCCAGCCGAGGCCGGGCTCGTCCTCCTCCTCGGCGCTCTCCTCGACGACCGCGCTCGGTGCCGCGGACTCCGCCTCGGGCCCGTACACCTCAGGGGCGAGCGTGCCGAGCAGCGCCGCGAGCGCCATCCCGGCCACGGTCGCGAGCACCGCGGCCCCCGCGCCGATCGCGGCGATCCTCGCCGCCACCCCGGGACGGTCCAGCGGCATCCGGCCCAGCGCCATCCCCAACAGGATCAGCGGCGCCCAGGAGGTGAAGCGATAGCTGCCGATCAGCACGAGATCGGCGCCGGGGCCGTAGGAGCCGAGCGAGAGCATTTCGGCGAGCGTGACCAGCACCGGCCCGAGCAGCGCGATCGGCAGCGCGAGCAGGAGCAGGCGGGAGGGGCGCAGCCGGATCACGGGCAGCGCCGCGATGTACACGACCCCGTAGAAGGTGAGGATCACCGCGACCCCGGTGCCCATCATCTCGAGCACCAGGCCGATCAGGAAGATCGCGATGCCCCGGCCCAGCAGGGAGGCGCGCAGCCGCGGCAGCTCGGCCGGCTCCGGGATCCGCCGCCGCCCGGTCACCAGGGCGATCGAGATCCCCGCGAGCACGGCGAAGAGCATCGAGGAGTTGCCGTGCACGATCGAGAGGTAGCTGGCCGGCCAGGTCGGGTCGAAGGGCGGGATGTCCCCGACGTGCGCCCCGATCATCCCGAGGATCGCGAGGGCGCGGGCGATGTCGAGGGCGTTGACGCGCGGCGGGGAGACCAGGGCGGCCAGCCTCTCGCGCGGACCGCGGCGCGCCGGAGCACCGGACCGCGCAGCCGGGGCCAGATCCGTCCCCGCGCTGCCGGTCGCTGCACTGCCGGTCGCTGCAATGCCGGTCGCTGCAATGCCGGTCGCTGCGCTGTTCATCGGCGGCTCCTCAGCCCGATGCGGCCATGCCGCTCCACCCGCACCGCGGGGAGCTGCTCGAGAGCGGGCCCCGACGGCCGCGCCCGTCCCGGGCGTCGCACCCCAGTATGGCCCCGAATCGGACATTTCATCCATCGCGGAGGGGTGCGGTGCGTCCGTCGGCGCGCCGCCCTCACTCCTCGAGCAGCCCCAGGAGCCGCACGGCCTGCGTCTTCGACAGGGGCTCGTTGCCGTTGCCGCACTTCGGCGAGACCACGCAGGCCGGGCAGCCCGCCTCGCAGCCGCACTCGGCGATCATGTCCGCCGTGGCCCGCACCCAGGCGGCGGCATCGTCGGCCCCGCGCTCGGCGAAGCCCGCGCCGCCCGGTGCCCCGTCGTACACGAAGATCGTCGGCTCCCCGGTGTCCTCGTGCTGGGCGGCGGAGAGCCCGCCGATATCCCAGCGGTCGCAGGTGGCCAGCAGCGGGAGCATCGAGATCGCGGCGTGCTCGGCGGCGTGCAGCGCCCCGGGCAGCTCCTCGGCGGGGATCTCGGCGGCGTCGGTGCGCTCGCGCGGGACCACCCACCACACGGCCTTGGTGGTCAAGGTGCGCGGCGGCAGGTCCAGCGGGTGCTGGGCGAGGACGGCCTGCGTGAACACGTCCCGCACCTGGTAGCCGGTGACCTGGTCGGTGACGTCCACGGTGCCGAAGCACAGCCGCACCCCGTCCTTCCAGGGCACCTCGCGGTCCACCTGGCGGATCCGCAGCGTCGAAGCGGACTGCGGATGGGTGGAGTGCAGCGGGTCCTCCCGTCGCACGAAGGCGACGGCCTGGTCCACGTCCAGTCTGTTCACCACGTAGCTGCGGCCCTGGTGGAGGTACACCGCGCCGTCGTGGACCTGGGTGTGGGCGCTCGCGGCGTCGACCGTGCCCAGCAGCTCCCCGCCCGCCTCCTCGACGATCCGCACCGGCTCCCCGCCGCTGCCGCGCAGGTCGGTGAGCTCGTGCGCGGACTCGCTCAGCGTCCAGTACCAGCCGGTGGCGCGGGAGCGGAGCACGCCGCGGGCGGCGAGGGTCGTGAGCAGCTCCCGCGCCGTCGGCCCGAAGATCTCCTCCTCGCCGTCGCGGATCGCGAGCTCGGAGGCGGCGGCGCACAGGTGCGGGGTCATCACGTAGGGATTCGCGGGGTCGAACACGGCCGCCTCGACCTCGGCGCCGAACACCGTCTCGGGATGGTGGACCACGTAGGTGTCCAGCGGGTCCTCGCGGGCGACGAACAGGGCCAGGGAGCCGCCGCCCGAGTCCTGCCGGCGGCCGGCGCGGCCGAACTGCTGCCACAGCGAGGCGCGGGTGCCGGGCCAGCCGGCGACGACCACGGCGTCCAGCCCCGAGATGTCGATCCCGAGCTCGAGGGCGTTGGTGGAGGCCAGGGCCCGCAGCTCGCCGCTGCGCAGGGAGTCCTCGAGCACGCGCCGCTCGCGGGCGAGATAGCCGCCGCGATAGGCGGCGATCCGCTGCGCGGCATCGGCCAGGCGCGCATCGGCGCCCTCCTCCGCCTTCTGCCCCAGCAGGCGCCGCGCCCCGGTGGAGACGAGCTCCGCCCCGCGCCGCGAGCGGGCGAAGACGAGGGTCTGCACGTCCCGCTCGACGAGATCGGCGAGCAGCGCGGCGGCCTCGCTGGTGGCCGAGCGACGCAGCGGCTCCTCGCGACGGCCCTGCCCATCCTCGTCGGGGCCCTCGTCCTCCTCGCCGTCGTTCGCGTCGCGGCCCGGCTCCTCCCACCGCGCCGGGTCGCCGCGGCCGTCCACGCGGGTGCGCGTGCCCGGCTCCCACAGCCCGATCGTGAGCCCGGCCCGGGGCGAGCCGTCCTCGGTGACCGCCTCGACACCCCGTCCGATCAGCCGTGAGGCGGACAGCTCCGGGTTCGCGGTGGTGGCGGAGGCGAGCACGAACGTGGGATCGGCCCCGTACCGCGCGGCGATCCGGCGCAGGCGCCGCAGCACCATCGACACATGGCTCCCGAACACCCCCCGGTAGCTGTGGCACTCGTCGATCACCACGTAGCGCAGCGCCCGGAAGAAGTGGGCCCACTGCTCGTGCCCGGGCAGGATCCCGAAGTGGAGCATGTCGGGGTTGGTGAGCACCACGGTGCCGTGGCGGCGCACCCAGCGGCGCTGCTCGGCCGGGGTGTCCCCGTCGTACACGGCGATGCGGGCGTCGCGGATCCCGGCCCCGTCGGCGAGCGCGGTGATGTTCGTGAGCTGGTCCGCGGCGAGCGCCTTGGTGGGCGAGAGGTAGAGCGCCGTCGCCCGGGGCGCCCCGGGGTCGATCTCCCGCGCCCCGATCGCGGTGAGGGTCGGCAGCAGGTAGGCGAGGGACTTGCCGGAGGCGGTGGCGGTGGCGAGCACCACGTCCTGGCCGTCGTGCGCCAGGCGCGCCGCCTGCTCCTGGTGGATCCAGGGGGCGGTGATGCCGCTCTCGGCGAGGTGGAGGACCAGGCGCGGGTCGGTCCACTCCGGGAAGGTGCCCCGTCGGCCCTCGCGGGCGGGGCGCCGCTCGACGTGGGTGAGGCAGCCGTGGCGGATCAGCGGGGCGCTGAGGTCGGCGAGCAGCTCCGAGGCCCTGCCTGCCCGCATCCCTCACCGTCCTCCCGCGTCCCCACAGGGTCTGCGCATTCTCCGCACGTCCTCCCCGGAATCCTCCGGGCGCGCTGGGGCACAATCGTAGCCATGCCCGCCACCGCCCCGGAGCACGCACCGGCCGCCGCCCCGACCGTCCTGACCGCCCAGATCGCGGCCCTCGGCACTGACCTGCGCGAATCCCGCTACGTCACCGAGCACCTCGAGGAGGTCCTCGGCGCCGTCGCCTCCGCCGCGCTGCGTCGCGAGGACCCGGCGCCGGCCCGTCGCCGGCTCGCCGGGAGCACCGATCCGGCCGCGACGCTCCTGGCCCTGTTCGTGCTCGGCGAGACGCTGCCCGCGGCCCGGGTCGCCGCGGCGCTGCCCACCCTCGGCCTCGACGGCGCGCAGCGGCTCGGCCTGCTCGCCCCCGCCGACCGGCCCGCCGGCGACCGGCCCACGGCCGACGGGCATGACGGGCACCCCGCCGACGGGTCCGCGGCGGACGGGCCCTCCGTCCGCGCCCTCGTGGACCTGGCCCCCTACGCCGCCGAGGACGATGCCGGCCCGCTCCACTGGTGGATCGCCTCGGACCTCTCCGAGCTCGCGACCGGCGCCCCGCTCTCCCCCGAGCACGTCCTCGGCGTGGGCGGCGCCTCCCTCACCCTCGCCCGGATCACGCCTCGCACGCCCGTCGGCCGAGTGCTCGACCTCGGCTGCGGCGGCGGGATCCAGGCGATGCACGCCTCCCGCCACGCCGAGCACGTCGTGGCCACCGACCTCTCCGAGCGTGCCCTCGCCTTCGCCGCCTTCAACGCCGCGCTGAACGGGATCGAGCTCGACCTGCGCCGCGGCTCCCTCCTCGAGCCCGTCGCCGGCGAGGTCTTCGACCTCGTCGTCTCCAACCCGCCCTTCGTGATCACGCCCCGCGCGGGCGACGACGAGCACGACCCCTGGACCTACCGCGACGGCGGCCGCGCCGGCGACACCCTGCTCGCCGAGCTGCTCGCGCAGCTCCCCGCGCACCTCGCCCCGGGCGCGAGCGCCGTCATGCTCGGCAACTGGGAGATCACCGACGAGGAGGACGGCTTCGCGCATCCGCGGGCATGGCTCGAGCCCGCCCTCGCCGACGGAGTCGACGCCTGGGTGCTGCAGCGCGACCGCGAGGACCCCGCCGAGTACGCCGGGACCTGGGCCCGCGACGGCGGGATCACGCCGCGCGATCACCGCTGGGACGCGCTGATCGACGCCTGGCTCGAGGACTTCGCCTCCCGCGCGGTCGAGGGCATCGGCTTCGGCTACCTGCTGCTGCGCCGTCCCGACGCCGGCCGACGGGGCCTGCTGCGCACCGAGCTCACGACCGGCACCGGGAGCGGCACCCTCTCGGAGCACCTGGCCGCCTCCCTCGCCGCGCTCGACCGCCTCTCCGCGCTGGACGACGAGGCGCTCGCCGCGACCCGCCCCGTCCGCGCCGAGGACGTCGTGGAGCGCCGCCATCTCACCCCCGGCCAGTGGGACCCGCTCCTCATCGAGCTGGTGCAGGGGGCGGGCCTCGCCCGCACCGTCCCCGCGGACCAGGCGCTCGCCGCGACCGTCGGCGCGCTCGACGGGACGCTCACCCTCGGCCAGGTGATCGCTGCGGTCTGCGCCCTCACAGACGCCGACGTCGAGGAGACCCGCGCCCGGATCCTGCCCGCCGTGCGCGAGCTCGCGCTGACGGGGATGGTGACCCTGTGACGGCGCCCGAGGCCCTCCCCGCGGCGGAGCCCGCACCGCCCTCCCCCGTCGGCCTCGCCCGGCCGCTGCTGTCGCTGCTGGTCGCCGCGGTGTGCGGCGCGGCGGTGGTGCTGATGGCCCGCGGCGCGGTCGGCACCGCGAGCGGTCAGCGGCTGGACCAGCTGACCCTCTCCGGCTCCCGGAACCACGACGGCCTCCTCTCGCGGATCGCGGAGCTCGCGGTGGAGACGGTGAGCATGCCGGTGATCATCGCCCTGCTCGCGCTCACCGCCGTGGTCGCGCTGCTGCGACGCCGTCCCGCGCTGCTGCTGCCGCTGGCCTCGCTCGTGCTCGGCGCGAACCTCACCACCCAGGTGATCAAGCACCTGCTGGTCAGCCGCGAGGTGCTGGGCCCCGGCATCGAGCCGACCACGAACTCCTTCCCCTCCGGCCACTCCACCCTCGCGGCGACGACGATGATCGCGCTCGTGCTCGTCGCCGGACGGGCCCGGCCGCTGGTCGCCCCGCTCGGCCTGCTGTGGAGCGGCGCCGCCGGCATCGGCACCCTCGTCACCGGATGGCACCGGCCCAGCGACGTGATCGGCGCGATCGCGGTCAGCGCCGCCTGGACCTTCCTCGTGCTCGGGGTCGACGGCCTCCACACGAGGCGGCGGCTCCGCCACGCGGCCGCGCACGCCGGCCGGGGGCGGCGACGTCGCGGACACGACCTCCGCCAGGACGTGCCGCGCCTGCCGCGGGCCGAGCTGGCCTGCGCCCTCGTGCTCGGCGCGATCGGCGCCGTCGGCCTGGTCACCGGGGCCGCGGGCATCGCCGGCCTCCCCCTCCCGCTGGACCTCGCCGACCGGGCCTCGCAGCTCGCGGCCTTCCGCGCCACCGGCGCCGTGATCGCCGGCGCGACCGCCGTCTGGGTGGCGCTGGTCATGGTGCTGCGCACGCCGAGCGTCCTGCGGGCACCTCCGGCGGAGCGTGTACCGTGAGCAATCGCCGCGCGCCGAGTCAGCGCCCGGCGGAGATGCGACCCCGCGACGGGGCGTGACGTACGGCCGCGAGCGACGCGGCGAGGAAGGACGCAGGCGACGTGACAGGCGGACGGCATCTGGTGATCGTCGAGTCCCCGGCGAAGGCACGGACCATCGCCCGGTATCTGGGCGATGAGTACGACGTCAAGGCGTCGGTGGGCCATATCCGCGACATCCCCGTGCCCCGAGACCTGCCCGCCGAGATGAAGAAGGGGCCGTACGGGAAGTTCGGCGTCGACGTCGAGGGCGGCTTCGACCCGTACTACATCGTCAGCCCCGACAAGAAGAAGACCGTCGCGGAGCTGAAGAAGTCCCTCAAGGACGCCGACACCCTCTACCTCGCCACCGATGAGGACCGCGAGGGCGAGGCGATCGCCTGGCACCTGCTGGAGACCCTCAAGCCCAAGAAGTCCACGCCCGTCAAGCGCATGGTGTTCCACGAGATCACCAAGGACGCGATCCAGGGAGCGCTGGAGAACACCCGCGACCTCGACGCGCACCTGGTCGACGCGCAGGAGACCCGCCGCATCCTGGACCGCCTGGTCGGCTTCGAACTCTCCCCCGTGCTGTGGCGCAAGATCAAGCCGTCGCTGTCGGCCGGGCGCGTGCAGTCCGTCGCGACCCGCCTCGTGGTCGAGCGGGAGCGGGAGCGGATGGCCTTCGTCGCCTCCGACTACTGGGACGTGACCGGCACCTTCGGCCCCGACGCCGAGCAGTTCACCGCGAAGGTCCAGACCGTCGACGGCGCCCGCGTCGCCACCGGCAGCGACTTCGCCGACGACGGCACCCTCAAGCCCCGCTCGAAGAGCGCGACGATCCTCACCGAGGCCTCCGCCCGCGAGCTCGTGCAGGTCCTCGACTCCACCCCGGCGACCGTCACCTCGCTGGAGTCCAAGCCCTACACGCGCCGGCCCGCCGCCCCCTTCACCACCTCCTCGCTGCAGCAGGAGGCCAGCCGCAAGCTGCGCCTCGGCGCGCGCCAGGCCATGCGCGTCGCGCAGTCGCTGTACGAGAACGGCTACATCACCTACATGCGCACCGACTCGGTGACGCTCTCGGGCGAGGCGATCCGCGCCTCCCGCGCCCAGGCCGCCGAGCTCTACGGCTCCCAGTACGTGCCGGACAAGCCCCGCGTCTACACGAACAAGTCGCAGTCCGCGCAGGAGGCGCACGAGGCGATCCGCCCCGCCGGCGACCACTTCCGCACCCCGGCGGACGTCGCGGGGCAGCTCTCCGGCGACGAGTTCCGCCTCTACGAGCTGATCTGGAAGCGCACCGTCGCCTCGCAGATGGCCGACGCGAAGGGCACCACCTCCACCGTCGAGCTGAAGGTCGAGAACGAGGGCCGCAGCGCGACCTTCCGCGCCGCCGGCACCGTGATCACCTTCCGCGGCTTCCTCGCCGCCTACGAGGAGGGGCGCGACGCCTCCCGCTACGGCGACGACGACAAGGGTGACGACAAGCGCCTGCCGCAGATGGAGGAGGGCCAGACCCTTCCCACCCGCGAGCTGGTCCCCGACGGCCACACGACCACCCCGCCCCCGCGGTACACCGAGGCCTCGCTGGTCCGGGCGCTCGAGGACCGTGGCATCGGCCGTCCCTCGACCTACGCCTCCACCGTCGCAACGATCCAGGACCGCGGCTACGTGCTGCGCCGCGGCACCGCGCTGGTGCCGAGCTGGACCGCCTTCGCGGTGGTGCGCCTGCTGGAGGAGCACTTCGGGCCGTTCGTCGACTACGACTTCACCGCTCAGATGGAGGCGCAGCTTGACCGCATGGCCCGCGGCGAGCTGGGACGCGCGGACTACCTGCGCGACTTCTACCTCTCGGACGGCTCGGGCGATGCCCCCATCGGGCTGAAGCCCATGGTCGACGACCTCGGCGAGATCGACGCCCGCGCCATCAACTCGATCGAGATCGGCGAGGGGATCACCCTGCGCGTGGGCCGCTACGGCGCCTACGTCGAGCAGTACCCGACCGACGAGGACGGGAACGTCGTCGAGGGCACGGACCCGCGCCGCGCGAACGTCTCCGACGAGGTCGCGCCCGACGAGCTCACCGTCGAGAAGGCCAAGGAGATGCTCGAGCGCGCCAAGGACGACGGCCGCGTGCTCGGCACCGACCCCGAGACCGGCCACGAGATCATCGCCAAGGACGGCCGCTACGGCCCCTACGTCACCGAGGTGCTGCCGGAGCCCGAGAGCACCGACGGCAAGAAGGTCCCCAAGTCGAAGCAGCCGAAGCCCCGCACCGGCTCGCTGCTGAAGTCGATGGACCTCTCGACCGTCACGCTCGAGGACGCGCTGAAGCTGCTGAGCCTGCCGCGCGTGGTCGGCACCGCCGCGGACGGCACCGAGATCACCGCCCAGAACGGCCGCTATGGCCCGTACCTGAAGAAGGGCACCGACTCGCGCTCGCTGGAGACCGAGGAGCAGATCTTCTCGATCACCCTCGAGGAGGCCGAGAAGATCTGCGCCCAGCCGAAGACCCGGGGCCGGGCCGCCGCCAAGCCGCCGCTCAAGGAGCTCGGCACCGACCCCACCTCGGAGAAGCCGATCGTCATCAAGGACGGCCGCTTCGGCCCGTACATCACTGACGGCACCACGAACGTCTCCTTGCGCGCGACGGAGAAGGTCGAGGAGATCACGGAGCAGGTCGCGATCGAGAAGCTCGCCGAGAAGCGCGCCAAGGGACCGGCGAAGAAGCCCGCCGCCCGCCGCACCACCACCACGCGGAAGAAGTCCGCCTCCGCGAAGAAGTGAGCCGGCGCCGACAGACGCGGCAGCGCGTCCGTCGGCGCCTTCGGCGCGGTCCGGTCGGCAGCCGTGCTGCCCGCCCCGCGGTCCCCGTCCGCCTCCCCGGAGGCGCTCGTCGACCGTGGGGCGATCACGATGGGTGCGCGAAGCGGCAGGAAGCGCCATGCAAGCGGTCAGTACCGTGCACTGCAGGTAGACATCGTCGCATCGACCGGCGGTGGGGAGCACCGAGCCCGCGCCTGTCCGACATTTCCGGCTTACAGTGAGCTCACGTGCTCGAAGCGGACTCACGAAGGAGTGGACTCATGGATCGACGCCCGAGTCGGCGCACGGTCATGGCCGGGGGCGCGGCCGCTGCGGCCGCGCTCGGCGTGACCGGATGCCTGCAGAACCCCGACCCGTCCCGCGGAGGCGGCGGAGGAGGTGGTGGGGAGAAGTACGTGGAGGGACAGGTCCCCGGTCCCGGGACCGTCAGCGTCCTCGGCGCCTTCGGCGGTCAGGAGGAGGAGGCCTTCCTGGCCTCGCTCGCCGCCTTCGAGGAAGAGTCCGGGATCTCCGTCCAGTACTCGCCCGATCAGGACTTCACCACAACCATCCAGCAGCGGGTGGGCTCCGGCGACGCCCCCGACGTGGCACTGTTCCCCCAGCCGGGCGGTCTCTTCGACCTTGCCGCGCAGGGGCACATCACGGCGATCGACGCCTTCCTCGATTACGACTCGCTGAACTCGACCCTGATTCCGGGCTTCCTCGACTCCGCCCGCTACCAGGGCCGCGTCTACGGCGCCCCGATGAGGATGGCGTGCAAGTCCCTCATCTGGTACCCGAAGAAGGCGTACGAGGAGGGCGGCTACTCGACCGAGCCCGCCACCATGCAGGAGCTCTACTCCATCGCCGACGAGATCAAGGACACCGGTATCGCTCCGTGGTCCGACGGCTGGAACTCCGACCAGGCGACGGGCTGGGTGGGCACCGACTGGATCGAGGAGTTCATGCTCCGGGTCCATGGCCCGGAGCTCTACGACGAGTGGATCTACCACCGGATCCCCTTCAACTCCCCCGAGGTCGTCGAGGTCTTCGACATCCTGGGCGAGCTGCTGAAGACCGAGGGGAACGTGCTGGGCGGAACCGCCACGATCCTCAACACGCCCTTCTCCGAGGCCCCGCTGCCACTGTTCCAGGACCCGTCCCGGGCGATGTACGTGCGGCAGGGCAACTTCGTCACCGGCTTCCTCCCGGAGGACATCCTGGCCAACCTGGACGAGGAGGTCGGTGTGTTCGCGATGCCCCCCTGGGAGGGCGGCTTCGAGGGTCAGCCGATCCTGGGCGGCGGCGACCTCGCCGCACTGTTCACCCCCAACGACGACTCGGTCGCACTGATGAAGTTCCTGACCTCCCCGGAGTTCGGCGCCGAATGGGCGCAGGCCGGCGGTTGGCTCAGCCCGCACAAGACCTTCGACGCCTCGCACTACGCCGACGAGACCACGCGCCGCGTCGCGGAGATCGCTTCGAACGCCGAGGTGTTCCGCTACGACGGCTCCGACGTCATGCCCAACGCCGTCGGCGGCGGCAGCTTCTGGACCGGCATGGTCGAGTGGCTGAACGGCTCGAAGAGCGCCCAGCAGGTGTGCGACGAGATCGAGGCGGGGTGGCCGCAATGACCGCCACGACGACCCGCTCCTCGGGCTCACCGGCGATCACGCCGCGTGAGCGGGCGGGATCCCCCGCCCGCCCGGCGCTGCTGATCCTGGGGGCGGTCGGGCTCGTGGTGTCCGTGTGGCTGGTGTGCAACGCCTTCCTCGCCTTCGCCTACTACCCGCAGTGGTTCCTGCACTCCAAGCTGATCATCGGCGTGCTGGGCCTGGTGTTCGGCATCGGCGGTGCGGTCGTGTTCTTCCGCTTCCTGAACATGATCATCGAGGGCCTCCCCTCCCGGCTCAGCGAGGGCCTGATCCCCTACGCCTTCCTGCTGCCGGCGCTGACCCTGCTGGGTCTGATGCTCATCTACCCGACGGTGCAGACGATCGTGTACTCCTTCGCGAATGCCGACTCCACCGCCTGGGTGGGCCTGGAGAACTACGGGGCGATCCTCGGCTCCGGGGAGTTCTGGCAGGCCATGCTGAACAACTTCCTGTGGATCCTGATCGTCCCGCTGATCACGGTCGCCTTCGGCCTCGCGGTCGCGGTGCTGGCGGACAAGCTCTCGGCCACCGGCGAGCGGGTCTCGAAGTCGATGGTGTTCCTGCCGATGTCGATCAGCTTCGTGGGCGCCTCGACGATCTGGGGCCTGATCTACGCGTTCCGCCCCCCGGACACCGAGCAGACCGGTCTGCTCAACGCGGTGGTGGTGGCCCTCGGCGGCGAGCCCCAGGCCTGGCTCCAGATCGACACCGCCCGGCTGAACTCGCTGCTGCTCATGGTGATCCTGGTATGGCTGCAGACGGGCTTCGCGATGGTGCTCATCAGCTCCGCGATCAAGGGCGTCCCCGAGGACACCATCGAGGCGGGCCGGATGGACGGCGCCGGCGAGGCGCGGATCTTCTGGCAGATCGTCTTCCCGCAGGTGCGGCCCACCCTTCTCGCCGTGTTCATCACGGTGCTGATCCTGGTGCTGAAGGTCTTCGACATCATCTACGTGATGACCAACGGCCGCGACAACACCGACGTCATCGCCAACCTGTACTTCCGCAAGCTGTTCGTGGAGCGCCAGGCCGGGGAGTCCTCCGCGATCGTGGTGGTCCTGCTGGTGCTGATCATCCCGGTCCTGGTCTACCAGGTGCGGTCCTTCAAGGCGCAGGAGGCGAACCGATGATGGGCACGATGAAGGACGGGCGTCCCCGCTCCCTGCTCGCGATCGTCGCCATGGTGGTGCTGGCCCTGCTGTGGACCGTCCCGACGATCGGGCTGCTGGTCACGTCGTTCCGCTCTCGCGAGGATGTCGCCTCGACGGGATGGTGGGACGCGCTGCTGAACCCCTTCGGAGCCGGCTGGACGCTGTCGAACTACGAGCGGCTGTTCGAGTCCACCTCGTCCGGGTCCTCGCTGCTGAACTCGGTGATCGTGGCGGTGCCGGCGACGGTGCTGCCGATCATGTTCGCGGCCTTCGCCGCGTACGCGTTCGCCTTCATGCGGTTCCCGGGCCGCGAGATCCTGTTCATCCTCATCGTCGCGGTGATGGTGGTGCCGATCCAGGTGGCCTTCCAGCCCATGCTGGACCTGCTGGGCCCGCGGGGGCTCGGGATCAACGGGCAGTTCGTGGCGGTGTGGCTGCTGCACACCGGCTTCGGCATGCCACTGGCGGTGTACACACTGCGCAACTACATGGCCACGCTCCCGAACTCGGTGATCGAGAGTGCGAAGATCGACGGCGCCTCGCACTTCCAGACCTTCTGGAAGCTAGCCGCACCGATGTCGATGCCGGCCATCGCCGCCTTCGCCACGCTGCAGTTCCTGTGGGTGTGGAACGACCTGCTCATCGCGAAGCTGTTCCTGGGCGGAGGCGACAACAAAACGATCATCGTGGACCTTCAGCAGATGCTGGGCACCCAGGGACAGGGTGAGGAGCTGCTGACCGCCGGCGCCTTCCTGTCCATGGTGATCCCGATGGTCGTGTTCTTCTCGCTGCAGCGCTTCCTGGTGCGCGGCATGACGGCGGGCTCCGTGAAGGGCTGAGCGGAGGGTCGAGCCGTCGGCCGGGCCTCGGCCAGGACGGACGGTCCTACGATTCAGCCATCGGCGCAACCGCATCCACAGCGTCCCCGGCACCCCCGTGGTGTCGGGGACGCTCGATAGATTGGACCCATGAGCCAGACCGACGAGAACCGCGGCGCCGTCCCGCCCGCCCTGGTCCTGCCAGAGTCCGCCGTCCCCGATCCGGCCTCGGCGCCGGGTCTGCGCTGGGGCGTGGTCTCCCCCGGGCACATCGCCGGCCAGTTCACCGACACCGCGCATCGGGCGACGACCTCGCGCATCGTCTCGGTCGTCTCCCGCTCCGCCGAGCGGGCCGCGGCCTTCGCCGCCGAGCACGGCATCGAGCGCTCCTTCGACAGCGTCGAAGGCATGCTCGCCGCGGGCGGCATCGACGCGGTGTACATCGCCTCCCCGCACGCCCAGCACCACGAGCTGGCCCGCCCGGTGCTCGAGGCCGGCGTGCCGGTGCTGGTGGAGAAGGCGTTCACCCTGAACACCGCGCAGGCCCGCGACCTGCTCGACCTCGCCCGGGAGCGGGGCGTGTTCGCCATGGAGGCGATGTGGGCGCGCTTCCTGCCGCAGTACGACCTGCTGCGCGGCGTGATCGGGGCCGGCCTGCTCGGCGAGATCGTCGAGGTCGCGGCCGACCACGGCCAGGCCATGCCCACCGACCCCTCCCACCGCATGAACGCCCCCGAGCTCGGCGGCGGGGCGCTGCTGGACCTCGGCGTCTACCCGATCTCCTTCGCGCAGATGGTGCTCGGCGATCTCGAGGACCTTGTCGTGCGCGGGGAGCTGACCCCCACCGGCGTCGACGCGACGCTCGGCCTGCTCGCCCGGGGCGTGCGCGGCGGGTTCGCGCGGCTCGGCACCACGCTGCGCACCCGCACCCCGGCCGAGGCGGTCGTCGCGGGCACTGCCGGCACGGCCCGCCTGACCGGTCCGTTCTACGCCCCGGGCACGCTCACCGTCGAGCTGCTCGACGGCCGTTCCGCGTCCTTCGCGCATCCTGGCACGCCCGGCGACGGGATGGCCTACGAGATCGCGGAGGCCGCCCGACGGATCACCGCCGGCGAGCTCGAGTCCCCCCTGATGAGCTGGGCGGACACCCTGGCGGTGATGGAGACGATGGACGCCGTCCGCGCCGCGCTCGGCGTCGTCTACCCCGGGGAGGAGGACGTATGAGCCGCACCGAGCCCGCCCCCGCGCCGCACGAGGACGCCCTGCAGGCCGCGGCACGGCACGCACCGGCCCTGCACAGCACCTCCCTGCGCATCCCCGCGACGCACCCGCCCCGCCGCGGCGTGTTCATCTCCTTCGAAGGAGGGGACGGCGCCGGGAAGTCCACCCAGATGCGGATGCTGCGGGACCACCTGGTCACCGAGCGCTCCGTCGCCGAGGACCTCATCCTCACCACCCGGGAGCCGGGCGGCACGCCGCTCGGCGAGAGCATCCGCGAGCTGCTGCTGCACGGGGAGCACGTCGAGCCCCGCGCGGAGGCGCTGCTGTACGCGGCGGATCGCGCCCACCACATCGCGACCGTCGTCCGCCCCCACCTGGCCCGCGGCGGGCTCGTGCTCGGGGACCGATATCTCGACTCCTCCGTCGCCTACCAGGGCGCCGGGCGCGAGCTCTCGCCGGAGGAGATCGCGGGGCTGTCGCTGTGGGCGGTCGACGGGCTGCTCCCCCATCGCACGATCCTGCTCGACGTGCCCACCAGCGCCCTGGACGAGCGGCGCGGACCCGCCGGAAAGGACCGCCTGGAGAGCGCGGGCCTGGAGTTCCACGAGGCGGTGCGCGAGGAGTTCCTCGAGCTCGCCCGCGCGGATCCCGAGCGCTACGCCGTGATCGACGGGACCCGCCCGCGCGAGGAGGTCCACGCGGAGGTGCTCGCCTCCGTCGCCGAGGTGCTGAGCCTGTTCGACCCGACCTTCGAGCCGGTGCCCCCGCCCCGGCACAGGGACGAGCAGTGACCGCGGCCGCGCAGGCGGCCGGAACCCCGCACGCGCCCGGGGTGTGGGCCGACGTCGTGGGCCAGGACGCGGCGGTCGCGCAGTTCCGCCGCGCCGCCTCCCCCGAGGGGTCCCTCGCCCAGGCCTGGCTGATCACGGGCCCGCCCGGCTCCGGCCGCTCCACCGCGGCCCGGGCCTTCGCCGCGACCCTGCAGTGCGAGCAGGGCGCCGGCTGCGGGCAGTGCCCGGCCTGCCGCACCACCCTCGCGGGAACGCATCCCGATGTCACCGTCGTCGCCACCGACAAGCTCTCCATCGCGAAGGAGGAGGTGCGCTCGCTGGTGATGACCGCGCAGCGCGCCCCCGCCACCGGCCGACACCGGGTGCTGGTCGTCGAGGACGCGGACCGCATGACCGCGGGCACCTTCAACGTGCTGCTGAAGTCGATCGAGGAGCCGCCGCCGTCGACGGTGTGGATGCTGTGCGCCCCCTCGGCGGAGGACCTCGCCCCCACGATCCGCTCCCGCTGCCGCCTGGTGACGCTCACGGTCCCGGACTCCGACGTGGTCGCGGAGCTGCTGCGCCGCCGCGACGGGATCGAGGACCAGCTGGCACTGCGTGCGGCGCGCGCCGCCCAGGGCCACATCGGTCTCGCGCTGCGCTATGCGACGCAGGAGGGGGCGCTCGGCGCGCGGGTGGAGTCGGCGCGCACGCTGCTGGCCCTGCGCACCGCCGGCGGCGCCGTGCTCGCCGCCCAGGCCCTCGTCGAGCGGGCGACCGCCGAGGCGAAGGAGCACGCGGACCAGGTCGCGCTCGAGGAGAAGGAGCGCTTCCTGCGCTCGGCCGGGATCGACGACGGGAAGGTGCCGCCCTCGCTCCGCTCCCAGATGCGCCAGCTCGAGGAGGACGCCAAGCGGCGCCAGACCCGTCTGGTCCGTGACGTGCTGGACCGGTACCTGCTGGACGCCCACTCGGTGCTGCGCGACGTGCTGAGCCGCCAGCTGGCCACCGGGTCGGAGTTGGTGAACGTCGACGTGACGGACGAGATCGAGCAGGCCGCCGCGAACGGCACGGGCCGCTCCACCCTCGCGCTGCTCGAGGCCGTGCAGGAGGCCCGTCAGCGGATCGCGGGGAACGTGCCGCCGCTGCTCGCGGTCGAGGCACTGCTCGCCCGGATCGCCGTCTCCCAGCGCTGACCCCGCCGGGCACCGGGCCGGATCCGCCCCGCGCGCCCACTCCCGGAGGTCACCGCGACGTCATGTGCGCCCCTGTTCCGGTTCTGGAACAGGGGCGCACATGAGCTGCGGGGAGCGGTCCGCCGGCCGGAGGCCGGGGATCAGTCCTCGGGAGAGTCCGCCTCGGGGATGTCGAAGGACAGGGCCGGGTGCTCCGTAGGGGCCTGCTCCTGCGCGGCCTGCTCCGGCTCGGCCGGCGCGGGCTCGGCGGCCGGCTCGACGAGCGCGACGTCCGCCGGGGCGGAGCTGCTGTCGGCGTGCGAGCCCCCGGCCTGGGCGGCGTCCTCGGCCTGGGACCCCTCGGCCCCGGCACCGTCGGCCGGTGCGGTCGCGTCCGCCGCGGCCTTCTCGTCGTCGACGACCTCGACGTCGAGCTCGTCGACGATCACACCCGCGCCGCAGGGGATCTCGGGCTCGCCGTCGTCCTGCCCGGTCTCGGAGTGGGCACCGCAGCCGTAGCCGAGGTGGACCACGCGGCCGTCGGCCGGGGACCACTCGTTGGTGCACACGCCGAACTCGGAGCGCAGGGAGCCGGAGAGCTTCGTCAGGAAGCCGCAGCTGGTGCAGCTCGCGGGGACCGTGCCCTTGCGGCCGCGGGAGGAGGTCTGGCGGGGGCCGAACTCGCCGGCCTGCCAGCGCTCGGCGGCCTCGCCGCGGCCCTCCTGCGAGAGCACGCGGGGGCGGCCGAGTCCCAGCTCCCAGAGGGCGACGCGGTCCTCGTCCTCGTCTCCGGTGGCCTCGTAGCCCTGCTCGAGCCGCTCGTCCTGCTCCCGGTAGGGCAGCAGGTCGTCGGCGCCGACGTCCTCGGGCTTCAACCGCTCGGACCACGGCTCCCAGGCGGGGGCGAGGATCGCGTCCTCGCCCGGCAGCAGCGCGGTCTCGGCGACGGTCGCGGCCTTCGCACGGGAGGCGCGGGCCAGCACGACCACCCAAGACCAGCCGCGGTAGCCGGGCATGGTGCACTCGAAGACGTGTGTGACCAGCCGCTCCCCCGTCGCCTCGACGCGGAGGTGCTCACCGACCTGTCCGGGCTCGGTGACGTCCTCGAGCGCCTCGCGGGCGAGCTCGACGGCGGCCGCGGCGACCGCGTCGAGCTTGGGACGTGCGGTGCGGGGACGGCGGGGGGCGGTGGTCGGGGACGTCATCTCAGGCCTCGAAGTTGTCGGCGACGGCTCGCAGCACGGTGGCGATCTTCTGGGAATGGCCGCGATCGGGGTAGCGGCCGTGGCGCAGCCCGGTGCCGGCGTCGTCGAGGAGCCGGATCAGGTCCTCGACCATGACGGCGAGGTCCTCGGGCTTCTGGCGGCGGGCGCGGGCGACCGACGGCGCGGGCTCGAGCAGCTGCAGGGAGAGCACCTGCGGGCCGCGGCGGCCGTCGACCATGTCGAACTCGACGCGGGCGCCGGGGCGGAGGGTCGTGACCCCCTCGGGCAGGGTGGTGGCGTGCACGTACACGCTCTGACCGTCCTCGTCGTCGAGGATGAAGCCGAAGCCCTTCTCGGCGTCGTAGAACTTCACCTTGCCTCGTGGCACCTGGATCCCATTCCTCATCTGGTGGTCGTCGTGGGGCGATTCTCGGATCCCGGGCACGTGCGGACCGGCGTGCCGGCCGCCTCCACCCGGGAGGCTGCCGGAGCGGGTCCGGCAACACTCCATGCTATCGCGAGCGAGCCGGAGGCGGCGAGCGGGTTCCTGTGAGGTGACGACGGCCACCGCAGGCGCCGACAGGACGGCGCGGGCAGGACCCGACAGGTCGAGGGCGCAGCGCAGCACCCTGCTCGACGGGACGGCACGGTCCCCCGCTCAGCGGCGACGCTCGGGCGGGATCTCGCGGGTCGGGGCGTCAGCCGGGACGGGGTCGAGGCCGAGCCCGGTGAGGACCTGCTCGAGGATCATCGCCGTGAAGCCCCAGACGAAGGCGTCCTCGGGCAGCTCGAACACGGGGCCGACGTCGTGCCCGTTCAGCCGGCCGCGTCGGCGCAGCGCGGCGTCGTCGAGGGAGTCGCTCCCGGTCAGCGGCGCCCACACCAGGCGCTCGACCTCGATCGGGTCCTGCACCCCGAGCGGCGGGACCTCGGCGGACCAGCTCAGCACCGGGATCACGAGCTGACCGCGCCAGGGCATCGGGATCGGGGCGAAGGCGCCGAGCACGTGCGCGTCGGCGGGGTCCAGCCCCGTCTCCTCCTCCGCCTCCCGCAGGGCGGTGTGCACGTCGTCGCGGTCGCCGGGGTCGCGCTTGCCTCCGGGCAGGGAGAACTGGCCGGGCTGGGAGCGCAGGCGGTGGCCGCGCTCCTCGAGGACGAGCCGGGCACCGGCCAGATCCGTGCCGGCGACGTGGATGAGCACGGCACTGCGTCGCCCGCCGTCGGTCGGCAT
Organism: Brachybacterium sp. SW0106-09; assembly: GCF_001293905.1. NCBI lineage: Bacteria > Bacillati > Actinomycetota > Actinomycetes > Micrococcales > Dermabacteraceae > Brachybacterium > Brachybacterium sp. SW0106-09. The sequence continues at coordinate 95,883 of NZ_BCAK01000003.1, read as the reverse complement.
CGGCGGGGAGCCGCGTCCGTCCCGACGCTCCACGAGCACGTCCCCGCGCCGGGCCCGCTCGGCGAGCGGGGCGAGGAAGCCGGCCCCGCCGGGGAGCCCCTCGGCCGACGGGACGGCCGCGCTCATGCCGCCTCCCCCGCGCTCGGGCAGAGGTCGGCCAGCACGCACTCCCCGCAGCGGGGCGCCCGCGCCGTGCAGACGCGGCGGCCGTGGAGGATCAGGCGCAGCCCGAGCATCGTGAGGTCCTCGGCGTCGGCGCCCGTGCCGTCGGCCTCCACCCGCGCCACGACGTCCTCCTCGACCGCTCGCGGGTCGGTGGCCGTCGTCCAGCCGAGCCGGCGCGAGAGCCGTCCCACGTGCGTGTCCACGGCGAGCAGGGAGCGGCCGAACCAGGCCCCGCGCACCACGTGCGCGGTCTTCCGGCCGACGCCCGGCAGCCGCTCGAGCGCGGCTTGGTCGTCGGGCACCTCCCCGTCGTGGTCCACGAGCAGCGCACGGGAGAGGCCGATGATCCGGCGCGCCCGGGTAGCGCCCATCCCGAGCGGGCGCACCTGCTCGGTGACCGCGTCCTCGTCGGCCTCGGCGAGAGCGGCCGGGCCGGGCCAGCGGGAGAACAGTCCGGGGGTGACCTGGTTGACGCGCACGTCGGTCGTCTGCGCGGAGAGCACGGTCGCGACCAGGAGTTCGAAGGCGTCGCGGTGGTCGAGCTCGGTGCGCGCACCGACGTGGAGGCGCTCGAGCCGGGCCGCGACGAGACCCGCGTCGGCGGGGGCCCCGGAGGCGGCCGCGGCGGGGCGGCGGGACGACCTGCTCGACATGCCGGAGACGTCTCCCTTCCTCGGTGATGGGCCACGACGCCGCGAGCGCGATAGTGTTTGACCATCATGTGACAGCCGCCACCGCTGAACGTGGCGTCCGCCACAGGTTGCACAGCACGGTCCCGGAAGATCGGGACCCCACATCCAGGAGGTTCCGTGGACGAGAACATCGTACGGTCGTCGCCGCTGTTCGCCGCGCTCGACGAGGACGGCAAACAGGCGGTCCTGGCGTCGATGAAGCAGGAGGACTACCACCGCAGCGCCATCATCTTCCGTGAGGGCGATCCGGGCGACCGGCTCTTCATCATCGGCTCCGGCAAGGTGAAGGTCGGCCACGCCTCGGGTGACGGCCGCGAGAACCTGCTCGCGGTGCTCGGCCCGGGCGAGACCCTCGGCGAGCTCTCGCTCTTCGATCCCGCGCCGCGCAACGCGACGGCCACGGTCGTGGCCGAGTCGACCCTGTACTCCCTCTCGCAGCAGGACCTGTACCGGGTCCTCGCGCAGCGTCCGGAGGTGGGCCGCCACCTGCTCGCCTCGCTCGCGCGCCGTCTGCGCAAGACCAACGAGTCCCTCGCGGACCTGGTCTTCGCCGATGTGCCCGGTCGCGTGGCGAAGAACGTGCTCGACCTCGCCCAGCGCTTCGGGCGTCAGACCGACGACGGCGTGATGGTCGCCCACGGCCTGACCCAGGAGGAGCTGGCCCAGCTGGTCGGCGCCTCCCGCGAGACGGTGAACAAGGCCCTGGCCGACTTCGCCTCCCGCGGCTGGATCCGGCTCGAGGCCCGCGCCGTCCTCATCGCCGACGTGGAGCGCCTGCGCCGCCGCGCCCGCTGAGGCGGGCCCGGGCGTCGCGTGCAGACGCCCGACGCTCCGCCCGCGCACGAACGGCCCTCCTCCCCGCGCGGGGAGGAGGGCCGTTCGTGCGCCCGCGGTGATGGCGCCGCGCCCGGAGCCCGCAGCCGCGGGGGAGACACGGCGCAGCGCCGCAGCGCGGGGTCAGCGCTCCTGAGCGAGGTGGTCGAGGGTGGCGCGGAGGTTCCAGCGGGCCGCGTCCTGCAGCTGCTCGGGCAGGTCCGGGCCGTAGACCACGCGCAGCAGCCGGTCGAGGGTGAGCACCCCGGCGGTGCGGGCGCGCCGCACCTGATCGATCCGCTCCTCGCGATGCGCGATCGTCTCCTCGAGGACGGCGAGCACTTCCAGCGGGGAGTCGACGGACGGGCCGTGGCCCGGGAAGAACGCGCTGATCCGGCCGTCCTCGGCGAGGGCGTGGAGGATCGCGAGGGACTGCAGGTACTCGGTGAGGGAGCCGCCGTGCTCGGGCACGATCACCGTCGAGGAGCCGCCCAGGAGCGTGTCGCCGGTCAGCATCCGCCCGCCCTCGACGAGCACGCCGACGGAGTCGGAGGTGTGCCCGGGCAGGTGGATGACATGTCCGACGGTCCCGTTGTCACCGATCAGCGTAGCGGGCAGCGGGCGCGAGCCGGGCACGGCGGACTGATCGGCCGCCCACAGCGGCACCTCCCGGCCGCTGCGGGCGGTGAGCTGCCGGGCGAGGGTCGCGGCGCCCGCGGCGTGGTCCGCGTGCCGGTGGGTGACCAGCACACCCTCCGGTCGGGCGTCGTCGCCGCAGGTGAGCAGCAGCTCAGCGAGGTGCTCGGGATCCTTCGGGCCGGGGTCGACCACCCACACCTGGTCCTCGTCGCGCAGCACGTGGCTGTTGGTGCCGGTGAGCGTCATGGGGCCGGGGTTGCCGGCCCGCACCACGATCAGCTCGACCGCCGGGGCGTCGGGAGCCCGCTGCCCGAGATGCTCGTCCATCGCGGCCCCGCTCAGGCGGTGGGGGCGAGAGACGCGGAGAGCTCGACGACGAGCTCGAGCTCGACCGGTGCATCCAGGGGCAGCACGGCCACGCCCACGGCGGAGCGGGCATGGCTCCCGGCCTCGCCGAAGACCTCGCCGAGCAGGGTGCTCGCGCCGTTGATCACGGCGGGCTGTCCCGTGAACGAGGGATCGGAGGCGACGAAGCCGGTCACCTTCACGATCCTGACCACCTGGTCGAGGTCGCCCACGAGCGCCTCCACGGCGGCGAGGGCGCCCAGGCAGCAGGTCGCGGCGAGCTCGGCGGCCTGCTCGGCCGTGACCTCGGCGCCGACCTTGCCGGTGCGCGGCAGCGCCCCGTCCACGAAGGGCAGCTGCCCGGAGGTGTGGACGTGGGAGCCGGTCCGGACGGCCGGCACGTAGGCGGCCACCGGGGCCGCGACCTCGGGCAGAGCATGCCCGAGCTCGGCGAGGCGTGCGCGGGTGCGGGGGCTGCGCGCCGGAACGGCGTCGGTCATCGGCTCAGCCCTCGCCCCGGGGGCGCTTGAGATAGGCGACCAGGTTCTCCGGGTTCGGCCCCGGCACGACCTGGACCAGCTCCCAGCCCTCGTCGCCGTAGTTGTCCAGGATCTGCTTGGTCGCGTGGATCAGCAGCGGGACGGTCAGGTACTCCCAGCGGGTGAGTGTGCTCATGGGGACGAGCCTACCCGGGGAGGTCAGCCGCCGACGGCCTGCTGCTCGGCGCGCCGCAGCAGCGCGGACCAGTCGCTGACGTGCGGGTGGCGGCGCAGCAGGCGTCGTCGCTCCCGCTCGGTCATGCCGCCCCACACGCCGAAGTCGACACGGTTGTCGAGCGCGTCGGCCAGGCACTCGGTGCGCACCGGGCACGCGCCACAGGCCGCCTTGACGGCGTGCTGCTCCGCGCCCTGCACGAAGAACCCGTCGGGATCCATCGTCACGCAGGCGCCGCGGGCGGCCCAGCTGCTGTCGCCGGTGAAGGCGCTTCCCCCGATGGTCATGCTCCATCCCCTTCCGTCTCCCGGATCGACCTTGATCCATTCCTCGCCCCACTGTATGGAGACGGTCGCCACATGGCAAAACGCGCGGTGCTCCGCGACGGCGGTCGCGGCCCGTGCTAGCGCGCGCACGAGCCGGTGTCGCCGGGGCAGGTCACGGCGCGGCATCGGCTTCGTGAAGATTCCGCGCGCGCGGCCTGCCTGATGGCCGCTCCGGGGAGGGTCGCCGTACTGTAGTTCCATGGCCCGCACCTCGCCCGCGTCCAGCTCGGGACGCTCCCTGCCCGTCGCCCTGGCGCAGACCGTCTACCTGCTGCTGGGGCTCCTCGCCGTCTCGGCCCTCGCCGGCGTCCTGCTCGCGGCGTTCTTCCTCCCCGCGGTCTCGGCGACCTCGGCCGTCGCCGAGGACGGGGTGGACCTCTTCGAGTCCTACCCCAGCGAGCTCGAGGTCGAACCGCTGAACGAGGCCAGTCGCATCGAGGCGGCCGACGGGTCGCTGCTGGCGACCTTCTACACCGAGAACCGCATCATGGTGCCGATCGAGGAGATCTCGCCCCACATGCAGAACGCGGTGATCGCGGTCGAGGACCGCCGCTTCTTCGAGCACGGCGGCGTGGACCCCAAGGGCCTGGTCCGCGCCTTCGCCTCGAACGCCGCGGGGGGCGCGACGCAGGGCGGCTCGACGCTCACCCAGCAGTACGTGAAGAACGCGCTGCTCATGGACGCCGTGCAGCGCGGCGACCAGGAGGATCAGCTCGCCGCGACCGAGCAGAGCTACGGCCGCAAGCTGCGCGAGGCGAAGCTCGCGATCTCGCTCGAGAAGCGGTGGAGCAAGGACGAGATCCTCAACGGCTACCTGAACGTGGCGCAGTTCGGCCCCTCCCAGTACGGCGTCGAGACGGGCTCGCGCCACTACTTCTCCAAGAGCGCGAAGGACCTCAACCCCGGCGAGGCCGCGCTCCTGGCCGGCATCACCAACGGCCCGAACCAGTACGACCCGGTCACCCATCCCGAGGCGGGCGAGAAGCGCCGCAACGAGGTGCTCGCGGACATGAAGCGCGAGGGCTTCGTGACCGAGGAGGAGTACGAGCAGTACACCTCCCAGCCCGTCGAGGAGATGCTGCAGATCCAGAACGTGCGGGCCGGCTGCGCCGACGCCGGCACGAGCGGGTTCTTCTGCGACTACGTCACGCGCTCCCTGCTGAACGACCCGAACTTCGCCCCCACCTACGAGGAGCGGCGCAAGCTGCTCTACGGCGGCGGGCTCACGATCAGGACCACGCTGGACCCGAACACGCAGGCCGCAGCGGTCGACATCCTCCAGCGCAAGGTCCCCGGCGACTCCCAGCACGGCTTCGGCCACTCGATCGTCACCGTCGAGCCGGGCACCGGCAAGATCCTCACGATGGCGGAGAACCGCACCTTCAACCCGCGCGAGGGCTCCCAGCCCGGCGAGACCGCGATCAACTACAACGTGCCGCAGGCCCTCGGCGGCGGCAGCGGCTTCCCCGTCGGCTCGACCTTCAAGCCCTTCGTGCTGCAGAACTGGCTCGAGAGCGGGCGGAGCATCGACGACCGGGTGAGCACCACGCGCGAGGCGATGTCGAGCTTCCCGGCGGAGTGCCTGCCGCGCGGCGCCTGGCGAGAGAACCCGGGCTACAACCCGGACAACGCGGTCTCCGTGCCGATCGCGCCGATGGAGACGGTGCTGAACTCGACGAAGTTCTCGATCAACACCTCGTACGCGAACATGGCCCGCCAGCTGGACCTGTGCGGCATCGCGGAGACCGCCCGCGACATCGGCGTTGTCCCCGCGACCTACAACCCCTACGACCCCACCACCTGGGACATGCCGATCGAGGACCTGTACGGCACCGAGCTGGCCCCCTCCGTGGTGGTCCTCGGCGAGCTGAGGATCTCGGCGCTGGACATGGCCTCGGCCTACGCGACCTACGCCTCGGGCGGCACCTTCTGCTCGCCCCAGGCGATAACCGAGGTCGTCGACCGCAACGGCGACCCGATGGAGATCTCCGGCGCCCAGTGCCACCAGGCGGTCGAGAAGGAGGTCGCCGACACGATGGCGTGGGTGCTCCAGCAGGACCTCGAGGACCCGCGCGCGACCGGCAAGGGCAAGACGATCCCCGGCCACGCCGCGGGCGGCAAGACCGGCACCTCCGGCTCGCAGTTCCACACCTGGTACGTCGGCTTCACCCGCCAGATGTCCACCGCGGTGTGGTTCGGCCACCCGCAGTCGAACATCCGTCCCGGCGGCTTCGACGTCGACGGGGAGATGCTCCGCAGCGGCAGCGTCTGGGGCAACACGGTCTCCCTGCCCACCTGGCAGGAGTACATGACCCGGGTGCACGAGGGGCTACCCGGCGAGCCCTTCCCCGCCGCCCCGGCCCCGACGGACACCGCCGCGGGCGACGCGGTCGAGAAGGGGAAGGTGCCCGACGTCGGCGGCATGCCGATCGAGCAGGCCCGCGCCGCGCTCGAGGCGGCCGGCTACTCCGTGCGGATCGAGCAGGCGCCGCACGGCGAGATCGGTGCCGGCCATGCGATCGACACCGACCCGCCGGCGGGCACCGAGCTGCCCGAGGGCCGTCCCGTCGTGATCCGCGAGTCCTCCGGTGAGGAGTGAGGTGGGGCCCGCGATCGCGGCCGCCGGTGCGCTCGGCGGGCTCGGTCTCGGGCTCGCCGGGGCCGCCCACGTCTGGGCCCGCCATGTCGAGATCCATCGGTACACGCTGCGCGAGGCCGAGCTGCGGATCCTGCCGCCGGGCGCGCGCACGAGACGGGTGCTGCACATCAGCGACATCCACCTGCTGCCGGAGCAGCACCGCAAGCTCGCCTTCCTCGAGCACCTCGAGAGCCTGCGCCCGCACCTGGTGATCGACACGGGCGATAACATCGCCTCCGCGGCCGCGGTCCCGGCCCTCGCCGAGGCGATCGAGCCCCTGCTGCGCCGGCCCGGCGCCTTCGTGATGGGCTCGAACGACATGTTCGCGCCGATGCCGAAGAACCCCGCCCGGTACCTGCTGCCGGATCCGCGGCCCGCCGGGCTCACCGAGCCCCGGGAGCCGACGCTGCCCACCGCGGAGCTCGCCGCACGTCTCTCGGAGCACGGCTGGAAGGACCTGACCAACACCCGTGCCACGATCGAGCTCGGCGGCCTGGAGGTGCGCCTGGCCGGCGTCGACGACCCCCATCTCGAGCGCGACCGGATGCCCGCCCCGCCCTCCCCCGCTCCGCGCACGCCCGAGCACGGCAACGTGCTCCGGGTGGGCGTCGCGCACGCCCCCTACCTTCGCGTGCTCGACGCCTTCGTCGCCGACGGCGCGGAGCTGATCCTCGCCGGGCACACCCACGGCGGCCAGCTCCGCCTTCCCGGCATCGGCGCGCTGGTCACGAACTGCGACCTGCCCCGGCAGCAGGCCCGAGGCCTCTCCGACTGGCAGGGCGTGCCGATGAACGTGAGTGCGGGGATGGGCGCGAGCCCGTACTCGAACTACCGTCTGCTGACCCCGCCGGAGGCGACCTTGCTCACGTTGCGGGCCCGGAGGCCCTCGGGCGTCGGCTGACCGGCCGGGAGCCTGCTAGAGTTTCTCCTCGGTGACCCGCTCGATCAGGTTCCACCGGGGTGTGGCGCAGCTTGGTAGCGCGTGCCGTTCGGGACGGCAAGGTCGCAGGTTCAAATCCTGTCACCCCGACCCTCCGGGGAGTCGCGAGATCCATCGATCTCACGACTCCCCTTCTGCGTCGGCCGGCGGTCCGACCGCCGGCCGTCCGCGGGATCGACGACGACGATGATCCCGCTCCGCACACCACCCTCGAGGCGTCACTTTATCGCCAAACGACCATTCTCGGTCGGGTCGATCGCGCTTTCTTTCGACGACCGTCAGGACACTCCCGGACCCTTCGCGACCTAAATCGGATTGTTCGGACATTTCGCCGCACCGCTCGGTGACCGATGGGTCGACCAGCAACATCACTCCAGTCGGACATAACGGGCATTTCGTCGACACGAATGACAATGGAGTAGTTATCACGGTGGAATTCATTCCTCGGGTGGAACACGCGGCATTTCGGGCGCGGTTCGCAAAATCTTCGCAAAGAAGTGCACGCCCGACAGCAAACCCACCTGTGGTCATACATGTCCTCACCCCTACAGTGACCTGCGGCGCCGCCTTTCCGAGGCGGCTCCCACCGGGCTGCCGCCTCCCCGTCACCGGTCCGGTTCCTTCCTCCGCTTCCCTGGGTGACGGGCGCAGGCTCCGCGGACTCCCCCACAGGTCCGCGGCGCATCGACTGCGAGGCGACGGAGAAAGTGATCGCCACCGATGTTCCGCACCGCTCCACGCGCCACGCACCGGGCTCCCGGCCGTGCCGTGATCGACTACCGAGGGCTCGCCGCCCCGGTCGGCAAGGGCGTGGGAGGGGCCGCCGTGATCGGCGCCGTCTCCGCGACCGCCGCCCTCGCCGGCGGCGCCTCCGCCACCGCGCAGGCGCCCGCGGCCCCCGCCGCCTCCGCCGCGCCGTCCGCCGGGACCGCTGCCGCGATCCCCGCGGCCGCGTCCGCCGTCGCGCCCGCCAGCACGCAGTACACCTCGGTGAAGCTGCGGCTCGGCTCCCGCGGCAGCGCCGTCTCCTACCTCCAGCAGCGTCTGAACGCCCACGGCGCGAGCCTGAAGGTCGACGGCGTGTTCGGCTCCGCGACCCTGCGGGCCGTCAAGAACCGTCAGTCCGCGGCCGGCATCGGCGTGGACGGCGTGGTCGGTCCGAAGACCTGGAACGCCCTGACCGGCGGTTCGTCCTCCGCTCCCGCGGCCGGCTCGTCCTCCTCGCAGCCGAAGCTGCGTCACGGCAGCCGCGGCAGCGCCGTGTCGACCCTGCAGAGCGGACTCAACGCCCGCGGTGCCGATCTCAAGGTCGACGGCGTCTTCGGCGCCGCCACCGGATCGGCCGTCCGCTCCCTGCAGTCCGCCGCCGGCATCGGCGTGGACGGCGTGGTCGGTCCGAAGACCTGGAACGCCCTGTACAGCGGCGTGTCGGTCCCCTCTGGCGGCACCGGCGCGAGCTCGGGCACCACGGTCAACGGCAGCGCCATCGTCTCCGCGGCCCGCGCACAGCTCGGGGTCCGCTACAAGTGGGGCGGCTCCACGCCCTCCTCCGGCATGGACTGCTCCGGCCTCGTGTACCACGCGTACAACCAGGCCGGCATGAACATGCCGCGCAAGACCGCCAAGGGCTACACCTTCGGCGGGCGGATCATCCCCAAGTCGCAGGCCAAGCCCGGCGACCTCGTGGCCTTCACCGGCAACGACTACGGCCACATGGGGATCTTTACCGGCGGCAACGGCATCATCGACGCCTCCGGCTCGCGCCAGCAGGTCGTCGAGCGCACCATCTGGAACGCCCCGCACGTGTTCGTCACCTACCGCTGAGTCGGCAGGGGTCGCGCATACGACCATGACGGCCTGCTCGACGCGAGAGCGTCACCGGGAAGGAGCAGGGCGACATGGTGGAGGAGCCCGGTCGGCATCGCCGACCGGGCTCCTCCGCGTCCGGGCCGGTTCGTGCCGCGGGATGTGATCCACGTGGCAGACTGGTCGGGTCACGAACTCCCACGTCCCTCAGGAGATCCGGATGCCCGACCCCATCGCCCTCGTCCCGCTGCCCCGATCCGTCGTGTGGTCGGAGGGCACGTGGGAGACGACCGACCCGTGGGAGGGTCTCTCCGTCGGCCTCAGCGAGGACCTGCCGGCGACCGAGTACGCCCTCTCCATCTCCCCGCAGGGCGCGGCGCTGAGCGCCGGCAGCGAGGCGGCCCTGGCCGACGGGCGCAACACCTTCGCCCAGATCGTCACCGGGGCCGACGGGTCGATCCCGTGCGTGACCATCGCGGACAGCCCGAAGCACGCCTGGCGCGGCATGCACCTGGACGTCTCGCGCCACTTCCTCCCGGTCGAGGAGATCGAGACCCTCCTGGACGGGATGGCCCTGCACCGCCTGAACGTCCTGCACCTCCATCTCACCGACGACCAGGGATGGCGCGTGGAGATCAAGGGCTACCCGCGCCTGACCGAGGTCGGCGCGTGGCGGGAGCAGACGCTCGTCGGCCACATGAGCGGGGACGAGGAGTCCTGGACCTTCGACGGCGTGCGCCACGGCGGCTCCTACAGCCAGGAGGAGCTCAAGGGCCTCGTCGAGTACGCGCGGCGCCGCGGGATCATGATCGTCCCCGAGATCGACCTGCCCGGGCACATGCAGGCCGCCGTCGCCGCCTATCCGGAGCTGGGGAACTTCCCCGAGCAGCAGGTGGGCGTGCGCGAGGTGTGGGGGATCTCCGACCACGTGCTCGGCGTCTCGGACCAGGTGTTCGACTTCCTGCGCGACGTGCTCACGCAGGTCGCCGGCATCTTCCCCGCCCCCTACGTGCACATCGGCGGCGACGAGTGCCCCACCGGCGAGTGGGAGCGCTCCTCCCAGGCCCGTGCCCGCATGAACGAGTGGGGCCTGACCCGCGTCTCGGAGATCCAGGGACGCTTCACGACCTTCGCCTCCGAGGTGCTCGCCGAGCAGGGCAAGCGCGCGATCGCCTGGGACGAGGTCCTGGAGACCCATCTGCCCGACGACACCGTGATCATGAACTGGCGCGGACCCTCGGGCGTCGGGGAGGCCACCTCGCGCGGCTTCCAGACGATCGTGGCGACCTCCGACCTGCTCTACTTCGACCACTACCAGGCGGACCCGGCCGACGAGCCGCTCGCCATCGGCGGGAGGACCACGCTCGAGGACGTGTACACCGGTCGTCTGCTGCCCAAGAAGATGAGCGCGGAGCAGGAGCGTCTGGTGATGGGCCTGCAGGCGCAGCTGTGGACCGAGTACCTGCCCGACGCCGGCGCCGTCCAGTACATGGCCTTCCCGCGCCTGTGCGCCTTCGCCGAGCGGGCGTGGGGCTCACCCGAGCAGAGCTGGGACGAGTTCCAGGAGCGCCTGCGCGCCCACCTGCCGCGCCTGGACGCCTTCGGGATCCGGTACCGCCCGCTCGACGACTGACACCTGCGATGCCCACCTCCCACCGCGACGCGCACCCCTACGGCCGCTCGGCCGACGACGTGCGCCGTCGTGACACGCGGCTGCGTCGCACGCGCCGGCTCCGTGCGACGCAGCTCGCGTTCTTCTCGGTGCTCGCCGTGGCGCTGATCGCCGTGGGCGTGTACGCGGTGGGCGAGCTGCGCGAGCCGGTCGAGGAGCCCGGGATGATCGCACCGAAGGAGTTCGGGCCGGACCCGGTCGCCGTGGAGTGCCCCGACGAGGGCGCCGTGCCGTTGCCGCCCGCGGAGGTGACGGTCACCGTGCTGAACGGGACCACCCGCAGCGGACTCGCCGGCGAGGTCGCGCACGAGCTCGCAGGGCGCGGCTACGAGACCGGCGAGCCGGGAAACACACGCAGCGCGAGCGGCCCCGCCACGATCGTCCACGGGCCGGCCGGCTATCTCGCGGCCCAGTCCGTGCGCGCCCAGCTCGCCACGGCCGACTTCGAGCCCGTGCTGAAGCTCGACGAGGCGAAGGAGGGCACCGCCGTGGATCTGCTGCTCGGCGATGGCTTCACGGTGCTCGCGCCGGCGCCCGCGGCCGCAGATGCGCTGGAGGCGCCCGTCGCCGCTCCCGAGGGCTGCTGAGCCCGTCCCACGAGCGACCCCCGGGTCAGTCCTCCCAGTCCCGACGATCGACCTCGCTCCGCGTCCCGGTCCACAGCGAGATCGCGCCGCCGAAGAGCAGCAGCATCACGATCGTGCCGAAGACCAGCGCGGTGCTGGGCGAGGAGGGCATCAGCCCGGCCAGCACGCTGTTGATGCCGGAGACCTCGGGGCCCGACTCGCCGGCGGCGGCCAGGCCCGGGTCGACGTCGACCGCGAGGCTCGCCCTCGCCGGGATGCCGGTGCTGTCGACCACGTGGTAGGTGATCGTGGAGGTGCGCCCCGAGAAGCCCTCCTCCGGGGTGAAGGTCACCGCGCCGTTGCCGCTGACGGTGAACTCCCCCTCCCCCGGGATCACGAGGCGCTTGCCGCGCCCGTCGCGGAGGTCGGCGAGGTTGGTCGCCTCCAGGGCGCTGATCTCCACCGTGGCCGGCTCGAGGGGCTGCGAGCCGCTGCCGGCGGTGTCGTTGCCGAGCACGTCCACGGAGACCGGGCTGCCCGGTGCGGTGCGCGCCTCGTCGTCGCGCAGGGTTGCGACGATCGGCGAGTAGATCGCCGTCAGCGAGGCGCTGACGGGGTTGTCGGCGTAGACGCCGCGGGCGGTGATCGCCACCGGATCGGCCGTGCCCTCGAAGCCCTCCTGCGGGGTCAGGGTGACGGTGCGGGACTCGAGGTCGATCCGCCAGGTGCCCTGGTCGGGGACCGTCAGCGTCGTCCCGTCGGCCGAGACCTCGGCCCCCTCGGGGGCCTCGGCGGCGTCGAAGCGCAGCGAGTCCGAGCGCACGTCGCGGATGCCGGTGCTGAGGTCGAAGACGATCTCGGTGCCGGGCAGGGCCGCCTGCTGCCGGGAGAAGAGCACGGGATAGGCGGTGCTCAGCAGCGCGGTCGCGGCCGTCGCGCCCTCGCCGTCCCCGCCGGTGATGCCCATCGGCGCGACCACGCGCACCTCGTCGCTCTCCGGGGAGAAGCGGACCGTGGCCGTCGCGCGGTCCAGCGTCCACACGCCCACGTCCTGCTCGGTCACGCGGGTGCCGTCGGCGGAGGCCTCGTAGGCCCGCTGGTCGCCGAGGGGCTCCAGGCGCAGCGTGGTCGGGTCCACGTTCTGCTGCCCCTCCCCCACCACGAACACGATGTCCTCGCCGAAGGGTGCGGAGCGGTCGAGGTCGGAGATGATCGGGATGGTGAGGGTGACCGTCCCGGCCCGCTCGACGGCACCCTCCTCGTCCTCGACCACGTAGAGGACCGGGTTGAGCTGACGGCCGAGGTCGGGGCCCACGGGGGTGTGGGTGAGGCTGCGGCGATCGCTCGAGAGCTGCCAGGTGCCCTGGTCGGGGACGGTCGCACGACTGCCGTCAAGGCCGACGGTCGAGCCGGCCGGGAGGTCCGCGAGCTCGAGCCGCACGGTCCCGTCCTCGGGCAGGTCGTCGGGCAGTTCCACCGTCGTGGCCTCCCCGGCGGAGCCGTGCGCATCGAGCCGCTCGAGCTCGAGCAGCTCGGGCGTCAGCAGCACGGGCAGGGAGCGGCTGTCGTGGAGGCTCCCGATGGTCAGGGCGATCGGGGTGCTGGGACCCTGCACCCCGAGCAGCGGCGTGAACACCAGCTCCTGGCCCAGCAGCGTCCAGGTCCCCTCCCCGGCGACCGCGATGCTGAGCGAGTCCTCCCCCAGCTCCATCGTCGAGCGGACCGCCTCATCGAGCTCCTCGGGCACGGCGAGGCGTGCCGAGTCCGGGTCGACCTGGTCCTCGACGTCGTCGGCGACCAGTGCGCGCAGCGGGATCCGCGTGACCGTCCCGGGAATCATCGAGAGGGTCTGCGTCTGGGCGGGGAACTCGAAGGGGCCGTCCTCCCCGAGCGCCGACGCGGCAGGCGCGAGCGAGACCGCGAGCGCGGCGGAGGCCAGGAGCGCCGCCGCGCGGGTCAGCGGCCGTGGCCCACACGCGCGCGGGGGACGGGGCGGGGGGTCGAGCACCGGCCCAGCCTAGCAACGGCCGCGGCGCGGGCCCTGGGGAGGCGGACCTGCCCCTCCCTCCCGGACCCCTCGACCGTAGAGTGACCCCATGGCCGATGCGCGCTCCACCGCCCTGCTCGACATGACCCTCCTGCCGCCGCTCGGGGAGGTGCTCGATCTCGCCGCCGCGCAGCTCGCCGCCTGGATGCCGCAGCAGCGCTGGTACGCGCACAAGGGCGCCGGCGCACCGCAGGTGGAGGTCGCCGGGTGGGCGCCCCTTCGGATCGCCCCGGATCATGTATCCGTCCTGCTCGTGGCCGCGGTGCATCTCGGCGACGAGGACCGCCCCGCGGTCGGCGGTGCAGCCGACGGCTCGGTGGGCAGCGGGCCCGACGGTGTGCCCGTCGCCCCGGGCACGGCTCCCGGCGCCCACCACGGGCCGACCGGGCCCCGGGAGCCGGACGCCCTCTACCAGGTCCCGCTCGTGCTGCGCCGCCCCGAGGACGCCCCCGCCCCCGAGGAGGGCGCCGAGATCGGGGTGCTCGCGGTCGCCGGCGGTCCTCTGCGGGTGGACGACGCGACGCGGGACGCCGACGGGCGCGCCGCCCTGGTCGCGACCCTCGTCTCCGGCGACGGCGCCGCCGGCCCCGGGCTGTCCCTGGCCTCCCACCGCACCCGCCCCGGCTCCCCGTTGCCGCTGGGCCGAGCGATGCGAAGCCGGGTGCTGGCCGGGGAGCAGTCCAACACCTCCCTGATCATCGAGACGGAGGGAGCCTCCCCGCTGATCGTGAAGCTGCTCCGGGTGCTGCAGGACGGGGAGAACCCCGATGCGGTGCTGCAGGGCGCGCTCACCGCGCAGGGCTCCGCCCACGTGCCCGCCGTCGTCGGCGCCGCGACCGTGCGCACCGGCGCGATGCGCACCCATGCCCTCGTCGCCCAGGAGTTCCTGCCGCAGGTCGAGGACGCCTGGCGGGTCGCGCTGCGGCTCGCGCGCGCCGGCGAGGACTTCACCGCCCCCGCCCGGGCGCTCGGCACGACCCTCGCCGAGGTGCACCGCGATCTCGCCGCCGCGCTCGGCACGGTCGCGGCCGACGAGGGCGCGGTCCGGGCCGTGCTCGCGCAGATGCACAGGCGTCTCGCACATGTCGCCGCGGAGGTGGAGCAGGTCGCCGCGCACCGGGAGCGTCTCGCCGCCCTGCTGGACACGGCCGCGGGCCAGACGTGGCCCGCGATGCAGCGCATCCACGGGGACCTGCACCTCGGACAGGTGCTCGCCTCGCCCGAGCGCGGCTGGGTGCTGCTGGACTTCGAGGGCGAGCCGCTGCGGCCGCTCGCCGAGCGCGCCCTGCCCGACTCCCCGCTGCGGGACGTCGCCGGGATGCTGCGCAGCCTCGACTACGCCGCCGGCGCCGTCGCCCTCGAGCACGGGGTCGACGCGGGCTCCTGGGCGGCCGACGCCCGCGCCGCCTTCCTCGAGGGCTGGGCGGCGGAGGCCGGGACGCCCGCGCCCGCGGTGCTCGCCGCCTTCGAGGCCGACAAGGCGGTGTACGAGGCGCTGTACGAGTCCCGTCAGCGCCCCGACTGGCTGCCGATCCCGCTCGGCGCGCTCGAGCGGATCAGCGCACGAGGCGCGGGGGCGGGGTCGGCGGGCTGAGCGCCGAGACCGGGCTGGTGGTGGTGATCGGCGTGAGGGAGCCCGGCAGGAACGGGGCGCTGATGGCCCGCACCGCGACGCGCACGCCGACGATCACCTCGAGCAGATCGCCGTCGGCCCCGCCCCAGGTCGCATCGAGGATCCCGTTCGCCTCCTCGGCGGAGCGGCGGGTGAGGCCGTGGGCCGCGGCGCGGCGCTCGACCGCCTCGAGCAGCCTCGCGCTCGCCGCCTGATCGGGATCGGGCGTTCCGTCGGCCGCGAGGAGGGCGCTGACGTGGCAGAGCGTCTGCAGCCCGTGCCACGAGCCGCCCGAGGAGCGGTCGCGCTCGGGGCGGTGGTCGCGGAAGGCGATCAGCCCGGGCTGCTGCTCGAGGAGCACGGCGGTCACGTCCTCCAGCAGGGAGCGGATCCGCGCATGGGTGGCGTCCTGGCCCTGGATCTCGTCCTCGGTCCCTCGGGGGAGCGCTGACATCCTCGACCGCCTCTCCCGTCGCGCCGCCCGCGGCGACGTCCTGCTCCGTCACCCGTCCGCGCGGGTGGCGACCAGGGTATCGGCCCCTCGGGGAGCCCTGCGATGGGGAGAACTCCCCATCGGCCGGCGAGCGCCGGGCTCAGCCCTCCTCGACAGGCACGAACTCGACCGGGGAGACCGAGGAGTAGCGGTCCTGTCGGATCGAGACCACGCCGACGCCGCCGATGAACGGGGCGAGCGCCTGCGGGTTCTTGCCGGGGTTGGCGAGGATGACCTGGAAGCCGAAGTGGCGGAAGGACTCCATCGCGGCGGTGATGAACTTGCCCGCGCCCTTGGAGAACGCCTCGTCGATGATGATCGGCGCGTAGCGGGGCACCTCCTGCCCGGTGCCGGCGAGCTGGTAGCGCAGCGCCGCGGCGAGGCAGAAGGTGGCCAGGCGCTCGTTCTGGCCGCCGGAGAGGGGGCCGCCGGACTCGTGGGCGTGGACCACGGTGCCCTCGGCGTCGACCTCCTCGGCGTGGAAGTGCACGTGCCGGCGCACGTCGAGGATGACGCGGGAGACCTGGTCGTCGCGGGTGCGGGCGGCGCCGATGAGGTCCATCAGGTGGCGCAGGGACAGGAAGCGCTCCTCGGCCCGCTCCCGGTCGCGGGAGATGTCGTTCAGCGCCGTGTCCGCCACGGCCTCCTCGAGCGCCTTCCTGAACTCGTCCAGGGCCGCGAGGTGCACGGGCCGCATCGACAGCTGCAGGAAGCGGCCGGAGTGGAACTCGACCTGGGCCAGCAGCGCGTTGATGCGCTGGAGGCGCTTGCGGATCTCGGCGGGCTCGCGCGCGATCGCGGTGGCCAGCGCCTGCACGTCCCCGAGGGTGTTGCCGGTGAAGAACTCGAAGAAGCGGTCCTCGACCTCGGGCAGCTTCTCCTCCTCGATCCGCTGGAGGATCGCGAGATAGTCCTCGATCCCCTCGAGGGTGGGGGCGGTGTCCCCGGCCTGCGCGGGCCAGCGGCGGGAGAACTCGCGCATGGCGGTGCGCATGTCCTCCTCGGCGCGGGAGGTGCGCTTGGTGAGGTCCATCAGCTCCGCGTCCAGGGTGGCGGAGGCGTCCTTGGTGACGCGGTCGATGGTGGACAGCACGAGCGTCGGGGCGATCGCGGCGAAGCGCGCGGCGAGCTCCTCCTCGATCTCGGGGTCCAGGCTCGTCTCGGCGATGCGCTCCTTCGCCTGGGCGAGGCGCTCCTCGGCCCGCTCGGCCTGCTCGGAGGTCTTCCCGGCCGCGCGCACCACCTCGAGCAGCTCCTCGTCGCTCGCGGCGATCGAGGCCTCGACGTCGTCGATCTGTCGGGCGAGCTCGGTGAGGGCGGCGGAGCCGTCCTCCGCGGCACGGACCATGTCGCGCAGGTTCGCCACGCGCCGCGCGACCGAGGCGGCGTCGATGTCGTCCCAGGTGACCGCACTGATCGCCTGAAGAGCGTAGAGCCGCTCACGGCGCCGCTCACGCTCGACCTCGACGTCCTTGCGGCGGGCCTGCGCCTCGAACAGCGCCTGCTCGGCGCGGGTGCGCTCCTGCTCGAACACGGCGCGCTTGGCGCGGTTGTCGAAGCCGAGCACCCACTGGGAGCGGTCGTTGATAGAGCGGTCGGCGTTCTTCTCGTGCCGGGTCGCGGAGTGCTTGATCTGGCCGGAGCGGAGCACGGCCCGGTTCAGCCGGGTGAACTCCTCGAGGTTCTCGGCGCAGGTGTAGTCCATGCGGGCGGCGATCTCGTGGGAGAGCCAGACGTGGAACTCGCCGTCCTTGACGTCGAGCTTCGCCGCGAGCGAGCGCTCGTCGATGTTCTTCGCGGGGCGGCGCAGATCGGTGTTCACGCGGTTGTAGGAGATCCGACGGCGCAGCTTCGTGCGGTCGATGACCTGCGCGACCTGGCGGTACGCCCGGTCCGGGACGAGGATCGAGCGGGCCAGTCCCCGCAGCGCCTGCTCCGCGGCGGCGGTCCATTCCTCCTCGCCGTCGCGCACCTGCAACAGCTCGGCGGCGAAGGGCAGCTCGGTCGGGGCGATGCCCACCTCGGCGGCGATGTGGTCGCGCAGGGCCACGTCCTCGGAGTGGAGGTTCGAGGCGCGGGAGGTGAGGGAGGCGAGCTCCTCGCGGGTGCGCTGGAGTGTCGCGCCGAGCTCGCGCACGGTCGCCTCCGCCTCCCAGCGGGCGGCGTCGGCGCCCCGCTCCTCCTCCTCGAGGGACTCGCGCAGCTGCGCGACCTCGCGCTGCAGGCCGAGGAACATGTCCTCCCCCGCCGGGGTGCGCAGCTCCACGGTCGCCAGCTGCGAGGCGAACTCGGCGGCCCGCTCGCGGCGGCGCTCCCGCTCCACCTCGAGCCCGGCGATCTGCTGCTTCCAGTCGTCGATCTCCCCGCCGCCGGCGCGGCGGCGCTGCTCCTTGAGCTGGGCGAGGTCGGAGCGGGCCTCGGACACGTCCTGGGTGAGGCGGCGCTGCTGGGCGGTGAGGGAGTCCCGCTCCAGCTGGAGCCGGCCGGTCTCCTCCCCCAGCAGGCGCACCAGGTGCTGGGCGGCGAAGACGTCGATGTCGGCGCGGCGGTCCACCAGCTCGCCGCCGCGCTCGCGCATCGCGGACCAGTCCTCGTGGGTGGTGCGCAGGGTGCGCAGCAGGTCCCGCTGCTCGCGCGCGGTCACCAGGGCCTCGTACACCTCGGAGAGGTTGTGGAAGTTCGTCAGCGCCTGGTCGGCGAGCTCGAAGGTGCGCGGCTCGTCGAGCATGTAGTCGCGCAGCAGCGCGTTGACGTCGCCGAGCTCCTTGGCGGACTGGATCTTGTGCAGCAGCCCGAGCGCCTTCTCGTCGGGGATGCCCAGCAGCTGGCAGAAAGCGGCCCGGTACTCGCGGAACTGGCGGAAGGTCTGGGTGCCGGGGTGTGCGGCCTCGAGCGCCTTGCCCTCGATCTGGGTGGAGACGAACTGGCGCAGGTCGGTGACGTCCAGGGGTTTCCGGGCGATCACGTAGAGGGACTTCACGTCGGAGTCCGCGGAGTGGCCGGCGTGCAGGAGCAGCAGACGGGAGAGCTGGACCGTGCCGCCGCGGCCGTCGCCGTAGCGCAGGGTGAGCACCGACAGGGTCGTCTTCTCGCGCAGCACCTCTTGGCTGAACTCGCCGGTGGCCTGGTCGTAGTGCATCGCCCAGGCGCCGCGGACGTAGCTGGCGACGGTGCGGCGGTACTTCGAGCGCTGGGGGCCGGCGTCGGAGGCGGCGGCGTTGAACTGGAGCGTGCGCGGCGGGGTGAGCAGGGCGCTGATCGCGTCCAGCAGCGTGGACTTGCCGGTGCCGGGTCCGCCGGTGAGGAAGAAGCCCTTGGAGGAGATCTCCAGGTCATGGGTGCCGTGGAAGGTGCCCCAGTTGGAGATCTGCACATGGGTGAGGCGCCACTGCCCCGGGTGCGGGTGATCGGGGTCGGTCACCGCCGGCTCGGCGGGGGCGTCCGGCCCGGCCATGCCGGGGAGGTCGAGGACGTCCTCTCCCCGGGTGTTCGCGGCGTCAGTCGTGGTAGGCACCCCGTCAGGGTACCGAGTCCGATCGCGGTGCGGGGCTGCCCGGGGTAGCCCCGCTCACGGCCGGATGATCCCCACCCCGGCAGGGGTGCGCTCCCCGAGCTCGACGAGCGCGTCGCAGGCCTGCTCGAGGTCGAGGGTGCGGGTGACGAGGGCCTGCGGTCGCAGCGAGCCCTCGCGAACCAGGGCGAGCAGCCCCGGATAGTCCGCGGCGGCCATGCCGTGGCTGCCCAGCACGGCGAGCTCCTGGGAGATCACGCGAGGGATCGCGAGTCGCGGCGGCTCCGCGTACAGCCCGATCTGCACATGACGTCCGAGCGGCGCGAGGGCGAGCAGCGCCGCGTCCGTCGTCGCCTCGCGGCCGAGCGCCTCGACGCTCGCCGTCGGCCGATCCCCCGCCGCCTCGACGATCGCCGCCGCCGTCGCCGCCGGATCCAGGCCGCGGGAGTCCACGGCCACCGCCGCGCCGTGCTCGCGGGCGAGGGCCAGGGCTCCGGGATCGATGTCGACGGCGATCGGCCGGGCGCCGAGCGAGGCGGCGATCATGATCGCCGAGAGCCCCACCCCACCGCAGCCGATCACGGCGACGGACTCCCCAGCGCGGAGCCCGGCGCGGGCGGTCAGCGCCCGGTAGGCGGTCGCGAAGCGGCAGCCGAGGGTCACGACGGCCTCGGCGGGCAGCTCCTCGCCGACGGGGACGAGGTTGTGGTCGGCGGCGCGGATCACGACCTGCTCCGCCCAGGAGCCGTCGTGGGTGAAGCCGGGCTGGGTCTGGTCCGGGCAGATCTGGGCAGCGCCCTGCCGGCACCAGCGGCAGCGCCCGCAGCCCTCGACGAAGGGGGTGGTCGCCCGGTCCCCGACCCGCACCGACGTGACACCCTCCCCGAGCGCGGCGACGCGGCCGACCATCTCGTGCCCGGGCACGCGCGGGAGCGTCACCGAGTCGTCATGACCGGCGAAGGCGTGATGGTCCGAGCGGCACAGCCCCGTCGCCTCCACGTCCAGCACCACGCCGCCGGGCGGGGCCGACGGGGCGGGGAGGTCGCGGACCTCAGGACGGAGACCGAACTTCTCGATGACGACGGCGCGCATGGGAGGAGTCTGTCAGCCCCGCGGGTGGGTCGCCTTCGTGCTCACCCTTCGGCACGCCCCTTGCGCCAGTAGCCCATGAAGCTCACCTGCTTGCGGTCCACGCCGAGCTCCTTGACGAGGTGGCGGCGCAGGGTGGTGATCACCCCCGCCTCCCCGGCGAGCCACGCGTAGAAGGGGCCGTGCCCCTCGGTGGTCTCCCACAGGATCGACGTGTCGATGTCGACCTCCTCGAACTCGCCCGGCTCGGCGGGCACGCCGACGGAGCAGTCCTGGCACAGCTCCGGCCGCTCGTCCAGGAGGCGCCGCACCGCGGGGTCGAGGAGCGTGCCGTGCGGGGCGTCGCCGCGGGCGAGCCAGGTCAGCTCCACGTCGGAGCGGGAGAGGACGCGCTGCTCGTCCCGGGCGTCGGGCACCTCGATGAAGGCGTGGCCGGTGAAGCCGACGGGGAGCGTCTCGAGGATCGCGCAGATCGCGGGCAGGGCCGTCTCGTCGCCGGCCAGCAGCAGGCGCCGGGCGGTGCCGGGACGGAACTCGATCCCGCCGTAGTCGGGGCCGACGAGGCGGCGGTTCGGGCCGAGCATCGTGATCGTGTCGCCCACCTCGGCGGCGGCCGCCCAGCGCGCCGCGACCCCGGAGCCGGGGACGACGGGCTCCTCGAGGTGCAGGACCATGTCGATGTCCAGCTCGGGGTCCTCCCCCAGGTTCCCGGGATGGCCCGCGCCGCGCATCTCGCGGATCGAGTAGGTGCGCATCCAGCCGCGCTCGGCGGTGTCGACCTGCAGCCAGTCGCGATACCAGCCCGCGAAGGCGTCGGGGTCGGAGACGGCGTCGGGGCGCAGCGCGGCGAAGTGGTCCACGCTCGCCTCGGGGCCCGGGATGATCAGCTTGATGCGCACGTCCAGCAGCGGCCCGCCCACGCCGAGATGGCGCAGCTCGGGGCTGGTCAGGGTCAGGCGCACGAGGTTCTCGCCCACCATGGTGCGGGCGCCGACCGTGAGGGTGAAGGCGAGCTGCGGGCTCCCCTCGAGAGCGGGGACCAGCACGGGCTCCTCCGAGGCGCGGGCGGCGGTGCGGTGCTGGTCGGTGGCGACGGGCATGGGGTCCTCCTCGGACTCGTCGGCCGTGCCGGGGGCGGTCCCCGCGGCGGCCTGGCGTGTGGATTCGGGGTCGGTGCCGTCGGCGCCCCGGGAGGCGACGGCGTCGGGTGCGGTCTCGGGGGCGGCCTCCCGGCCCAGCGGCAGCACCATCGGGGTGCCGGTGACGGGGTCGGGGGCGATCAGGGCGTTGAGGGCGAAGACCTCCTTGACCATGGCCGAGGTGATCACGTCGGCCGGGGCGCCCTGGCAGTGGACGGCGCCGCGGTGCACGGCGACGAGATGGTCGGCGTAGCGGGCGGCGAGCTGGAGGTCGTGCAGCACGATCGCGACGGTGGTGCCGCGGGTGCGGTTCAGTTCGCTGACCACGTCGAGCACCTCGAGCTGGTGGGTGACGTCGAGATAGGTGGTCGGCTCGTCCAGCAGCAGCACCTCGGTGCGCTGTGCGAGGGCCATGGCGATCCACACCCGCTGGCGCTGCCCTCCGGAGAGCTCGTCGAGCAGACGGCCCTCGAGCTCGTCGGTGCGGGTGAGGGCCAGCGCCTCGGCGACCGCCTGCTCGTCCTCGTCGCTCCACTGCGGGAACAGGCCCTGGTGCGGGTAGCGGCCGCGGGTGACCAGCTCGCGCACGGTCACCCCGTCGGGTGCGAGCGGGGACTGCGGCAGCAGGCCGAGCCGGCGGGCGAGCTCCTTGCCGCGCAGGGAGTGGATGTCGGCGCCGTCCAGCAGCACGGACCCCTGACGGGGCGGGAGCAGGCGCGACAGGCCCCGCAGCAGAGTCGACTTCCCCGAGCCGTTCGCGCCGACGATCATCGTCACCTTCCCCTCGGGGAGGGTCAGGTCGAGGTCATCGACGACGACGCGTCGCTCGTAGGCGAGCTGCAGGTTCCGGGCGGTCAGCTGGGCCACGGGATCACCTTCCACTTCCGGAGGTCTTCGAGCGCACGAGCATCCACAGCAGGAACGGCGCCCCGAGCGCTCCGGTGATGACGCCGGCCGGCATCTCGTGCCGGCCGAAGAGGTTCTGGCCCGCGACGTCGGCCGCGAGCACGAGCACGGCGCCGAGCAGCGCCGCGAGGAGGAAGCTGGGCCGGCCGGCGATCATCCGCGCGAGGGGCCCCGCGAGGAAGGCGACGAAGGCGAGCGGTCCGGCGACCGCGACGGTGAAGGAGCTCAGCAGCACGCCCACGATCACCAGCGCGATGCGGGTGGCGGGCACGGGCAGGCCGAGGCTGGTGGCGGTCTCGTCCCCCAGCTGCAGGATCCGCAGCCGGCCCACCAGCGCGGCGAGCAGCGGCACGAGCACCACCAGAGAGCCGGCCAGCACGGCGGCGCGCGGCCAGGTGGCGCCGGCGACGGAGCCGACCAGCCAGTGCATCGCATCCCCCGCCTGCTGGGACTCCATCCGGCTGAGCAGGTACTGGATCACCGCGGTGAAGCCGGCGGCGACCCCGAGGCCCACCAGCACGAAGCGGTCGTCGACGGCCCCGGCGCCGCCGGCCCCCGGACCGCCGGGTCGGTGCGCCCGCGCCACCCACAGCACCAGCAGCGCGGTGCCGAGGCCGCCCAGCAGCGTCCACCAGAACAGCGCCATGCCCTGGGCGTCCAGCACGGCCATCGCCAGCACCGCGGCGGCGGCGGAGCCGAGGGTCACGCCGATCACGTCGGGGCTGGCCAGGGGGTTGCGCAGCAGGGTCTGGAAGACGGTGCCGGACAGGCCCAGAGCCGCCCCGGCGAGCGCGCCGACGACCGCAGCGGGCAGGCGGTCGTCCATGACGATGAAGGAGACGCCGGGGATCTGCTCGCCGAGCACGGCCCGCACGGCGAGGTCGGCGTAGACGAAGGGGGTGCCCAGCAGCACCCTGGCGGTGAGCAGGCCCGCCACGACCAGGACCAGCAGCAGCGGGAGGAGGAGACGGCGCGAGGTCACAGGGCCACCCGCTTCCGGGTCCGGATCAGCACGAGGAAGACGGGCACGCCGAGCAGCGCGGTCATCACGCCGACCTGCACCTCGGCGGGTGGGGCGATGACGCGGCCGACCACATCGGCCAGCAGCAGCACCACGGGGCCGAGCAGCAGCGAGAGCGGCAGCAGGCGGCGGTGGTCCGAGCCGACGAGCAGGCGCACCGCGTGCGGGACCACCAGGCCGAGGAAGCCGACCGGTCCGGCGAGGGAGACCGCCGCCCCGACCAGCAGCACGATGCCGACGCCGAGCACGACCCGGGTGCGGCCCACGTGGACGCCGAGCCCGGCGGCGGCGTCGTCGCCGAGGGCGAGGGCGTTCAGGGACCGGGAGGCGCCGAGGACGATCACGGCCCCGATCAGCAGGGCGGGCGCGACGGCCGCGAGGTCACCGAGGTCGCGGGCGCCGAGGGTGCCCACCTGCCACAGCCGCATCCGGTCCAGCGCCCCCTGGTCGAGGATCACGAGGGCGTGGACGAGGGAGCCGAGCCCCGCGGTGACGGCGGCGCCGGCGATCGCGAGGGTGATCGGGGTGGCGCCGGTGCGGCTCGCGGCGGCCAGGGCGTAGACGAGCACGGCGGCGAGGGCCGCGCCCACGAAGCCCGCCGCCATGAACTGGGTGACGCTCGAGAAGGAGAAGAGGTAGACGCCGGTGGCCACGGCCGCGGCCGCGCCGGAGTTCAGTCCGAGGATCCCGGGATCGGCCAGCGGGTTGCGGGTCATGCCCTGCAGCCCGGCGCCGGCGAGCGCCAGGGCCACGCCGACGGCGAGCCCGGCGAGGGTGCGCTGCAGGCGGCTGGCGAGGACCACGTGGTCGGCGCTGCCCGGGTCGAAGGCGAGCGCGGCCTGCCAGGCCGCGTCGAGGGGGACGGTGCGGGCGCCCACCAGCAGGGAGAGCACGCAGGCGACCGCCAGGGCCGCGAGGGCCCCGGCGGTCGCGAGCAGGGTGGGGCGGGCGGGCACCGCTCAGGCCTGGGCCGTCTGCGCGGCCTCGATCACGGAGGGGACCACGTTCTCGAGCGCCCAGGGCAGGCTCAGCACGCTCGCCGCGGAGATCGAGAGGGTCTGGTGGTCGTCGGGGGTGAGGACGAGGGCGCCGCTGGCGACCGCGGGGATCTGGGCGAACAGCGGATCGTCCTGGAAGGTCTCGACGGTGTCGCCGGCAGCGGCCCAGGTGTAGAGGACGTCGGAGACGAGCTCGTCGCCGCGCTCGGCGGACCAGTCGAAGTAGAAGGTGTTCTCGTCGGCGGTGTTCTCGGTGACGACCTCGGCCTGGGTCATGCCGAGCGCGGTGAAGAAGCGCGGGCGGGTGTCGTCGCCGGAGTAGATCGAGATGGTGTGGTCCGTGGTGGACAGGCTCGCGGCGATGAAGGTCGACTCGGCCACGGCCGGGTTCTCCTCGCCGACGGCGGCGAGGTCGGCGGTGAGCTGCTCGGCGAGCTCGGCGGCGGCGTCGCTGCGGCCGGTGGCGGCGCCGACGGCGGTCAGCACCTCCTCCCAGGAGGCGGTGTAGTTCGCGGCGAGCGGGCCGATGGTCGGCGCGATCTTGCTGAGGGTCGCGTACTCCTCCTCGGTGAGGCCGGAGTAGGCGGCGATGATCAGGTCCGGGGTCAGCGCGGCGATCTCGTCGGTGTTGACGCCGTCGGCCTCGGAGTAGGTGGTCGGGGCGTTCTCGCTGCCCCAGGAGGCGCCGAGCTCCTCGAGCTTGGCATCGATCCAGTCGGTGGACTGGTTGTCGTTGCCGCCCCATTCGACCAGCGGGAGGCCGACGGGGACGATGTCCAGGGCGAGGGCGGTGTCGGCGTTGACCCAGGAGACGGTCGCGATGCGGGCGGGCTCCGCGGCGATCTCGGTGGTGCCGTAGAGGTGCTCGACGGTCACCGGGAAGGAGTCGGCCGCGGCGCCGGAGCTGCCGCCCGCGTCGGAGGCGTCGGTGCCGGCGACGTCGCCGCCGCTGCAGGCGGCGAGTGCGGGCAGCGCGAGGGCGGTGAGCACGACGGAGCGGCGCGTGAACGAGCTCGGCATGGGGCGATCCTTCTCTCGGCACCCCCGGTCCAGGGGTGAGGTGAGCCTGACCTTATTACGCAACTCTCGCGTCACTCAATTGCCGAGAGCACCTCTGTGGGCCTGCGTCCGGGGCCGCGAGACAACCGTCCCGGTCACAGCCGCGCAGCCCGACAGGAATGCGTCTCAGATCACGCCGTGGATCAGCTCAGATCACGCCGTTCATCAGTCGGTCGACGCCGCCCCGTCCTCGTCGTCCGCGCCGTCCACATCCTCAGCGTCGCGGGGGTCCTCGAGCCCGTCGACCCCGGCCTGCCGGTACAGGGAGATGAACTCGCGCGCCGTATCGGGCCCGATCATCAGCCGCAGCACCGGGGAGACCTCGAAGTCATCGCCCTGCTCGTCCAGCAGTCCGGCACGCTGGACCTTCGCGATCGAGGCGCGGACCTCCTTGGCGAAGCCGGCCTCGTCGGTGGAGGTGGTGCGGCGATAGGCGGCCAGCGCCTGCTGGATCTCAGCCTCGGAGACGACGGTGCGCTGGCCACGGGAGGACTGGGTCAAAAGCATCTGGCGCAGCACGAGCAGCAGCACGGAGTCGAGCCGGTTCATGCCGGTCAGACGACGCAGGAGCTTCGGGGCGTCGGGGTCGTCCTCGCTCTGGCGCACGAAGGCGACCTGGGCGTCGTCGTCGACGATCAGCTCGAGGAAGAGGTCGGCGAGCCGGGCCTCGATCGCGCCCCGGTCCCGCAGCAGCTGCGCGTAGCGGCCGCCGTCGCGGCGCCCGTCGAGGAAGGGGCCCTGGAGCAGGTGCACGAGCACGCGGCGGGACTCGTCCACGAGCGCGCCGCCGGGCACGGAGGGGCTCGCCTCCTCGCCGGGCGCGTGGTCGTCGGGTTCGGTGCGGTGCGCAGGACTGGTCACGGCCAGACAGCCTACCGGCGCGGGGCGCGACGAGCGGGCGCCCGGACAGTGCGGGGCACTTCGACCGACTGGCGAGAAATCCACCCACAACGGACATCGATCGGGTGGAATCGGGGGATGCCCGGGCGGGACGGACCGCCTGCGGCCCGCCGAAACCACGAGGAGCCGTCATGTCCGATCTGCCCGTGCCCGCTGTTCTCGCGATCCTGGCGGTCGTCCTGCTGGTGCTGGTCGTGCTCGGCGTCCTCGTGGCGCGCGGCCGACGGGACGAGCAGGGTCCGGTCGGCACCGGAGCGACGCAGGGCGGCGCCTCCGCGGAGTCCTCGACCGGCGCATCGGCCGCACGGCCGGGCGACACCTCGAGCGATGGACCGACGGTCTCCGACGCGAGTGCCGATCCCGCCGGCCCTTCTCCCTCGTCCGCCGAGGCGACGGGGGCCGCGCCCGCCGGCGCGGTGGAGGAGGACCCGTCGGCACCCTCGGACCCGGCGCCCATCGACGATGATCCGCGGCCCTGGTGGGAGCGCCATGGTCGCCGCGCCTCGCGTCCGCTGCTGAGCGAGCGCTCCGAGGCCCGGACCGTCGAGGAGGAGCTCGCCCCGGCGCAGAACTGGGAGAGGCCCCAGGACGGGGAGGCCGAGCCCCGGCGCTGAGCCGCGCCGACAGCTACCGGCACGGGCGGACGACCGCTCCCCCGCCACGCTCAGGACGCGCCCGTCGACGGCTCGGCGGGACACGTCGTGCCGATCGGCTGGTCGAAAATCGCTCCGGATCCGTCTCGGTCTGGTGGAATCGGGGCATCGCCCTGTGCCGGGACCCCCGTCCGGGGCGCGCTCCGCCGCCCGGCGGTGGAGCAGTCGAGCGGTGAGGAGCCGACCATGACCGACCTGTCCACCCCAGTGATCGTCGGGATCATCCTGCTGGTCCTGATCGTCGTCATCGTCCTGATCGTCGTGGGCGCGAACGCCTCGAAGCGTCGCAAGCAGCGACAGCAGGAGGAGGATCGACGCCGCGCCTCGGAGATCCGCGAGCAGGCCGCTCAGAAGGAGCAGTCCGTCCAGGAGCGCGATCTGAAGGCCCGCGAGTCCGAGATCGAGGCCGACAGGGCCCGTCTCGAGGCCGAGCGGAAGGCGAACGCGGCCGAGCAGGAGCAGCTCGCCGCCGAGCGTCGCCGGAGCGAGGCCGAGACGCAGCGCCAGGAGGTCGACCAGGAGCGCAGCGCCCTCGAGGAGCAGCGCGCCGAGGCGGACCGCCTGGACCCCGATTCCCCCACGCCCCGCGACGGGGACCGCACCGCGCCGGCCGCAGGCGCTGCGGGCCACGACCGCACGGCTGGCGAGCGCATGTCCGACGAACGTGCGGCCGACGGCCGACGCGTCGATGACCGCGCTGCCGACGATCGCTCCGCTCGCGACGACCAGCGCACCGTCCGGGGCGATGAGCGACCCGTGCAGCGCGAGGACGAGCACCGCAGCGGGGCCGGGACCGCAGCCGCGGCCGGTGTCGCAGGCACGGCCGGCGTCGCCGCCGGGGCGGCCGCCGCGAATGGCGGCTCGCCGGAGGATCGCGCTTCAAAGGATCGCTCCGCAGTGGCCGACGACGCGTCGTCGCACGAGCGTCCGCACGGCCGTCGCGCCGCTCGCACCGAGCAGGAGCCGCGCGACGACCGGAACCCCGAGGGCGACGTCCGCGAGGGAGGTGCCCGAGAGGACCGGACTCCCGAGGATCGCGCCCCTGTCGACCCGGCCCGCGATGACCGCGCCCACGAGGGCCTGGATCGGGACGGGGCCGTTCGCGACGGCGGGGCCGCCGGGGTCCGTGAGGCCGGCCGTCCCGTCGGGGCCGGCGAGGCCCGCGCGACCGACCATCCCGTCGGGGCCGGCTACGAGGGCGAGGCCCACCGGGCCGAGCAGCGCCCGGTCCGCGACGAGTCGATCGACCGTCACGACATCGATCAGCAGGACGTGGCCCGGCACGATGCGGACCGCCGGAATGACCTGAACGATCACTCCGCGGGTCGGCAGCAGGCCGACCCGCAGCGCATCGATCAGTCGGCGGTGGACCGCAGCGACGTCGACCGGTCCGCCGTCGACCGCGGCGAAGCCGATCGCAACGACGTCGATCGCGACGACGCCGCCCGTTCCGAGGCGGACCGCCACGACCCGGTCCGCTCCACGGACGAGACCGGCGACCTCGGCCGGGCCGGGACGGAGCGCGACGAGCGCGGCGTCCGCGACGACCGCGTGGGCGATCAGCCGGCGCGCGCCGAGGACCGCTCGGGCATGGAGCCTCCCGTCGCGCAGGACTGGTCCGGCGGCTCCGCGGACCGGCGCGGCACGGAGCAGGATCGGCTCAGCGTCGATCAGGACCGGCTCGGCGCCGATCGACAGGCCTCGCAGCCCCAGGACGGTCCGGAGTTCCGTCCGGCCGGGGCAGATCCGGCGGTTCCGCAGGACGGTGCTCGCCACCAGGACGAGTTCCGCCCCCTGGACAGCCGCGACGGTCGCCAGGACGGCTTCCAGACCCAGGAGTCGCGACAGGGTGAGTTCGAGGACGATCCCTTCTTCCGCCAGGAGCAGCAGCTGCGGGACCAGAACGGCGATCTCCCGCCGAAGGCTCCGGAGTTCGGTGCCCCTGAGGACGGCATCGACGGCGAGGGCGGGGGCGCACGTCGCTGACCCCTCCTGACCGTGGACCCGACCCCGGCGCCCCTCGGCGCCGGGGTCGCTCCCTGTTCGGGCCCGCATTCGGTCCGGTGCCGCGGATCGTCCGGAGCCGCGTGCCAGACTGTCGGCCATGCCCGAGCGCACGACCCGCACCCGCATGGATGACCTCACGGTCGAGCGGGTGCTGCGCGTGGTCGAGGCGATCCCGCCGGGACGCGTCGCCGCCTACGGGGAGGTGGGCGCGATCGTCGGCGTCGGCCCGCGTCTGGTGGGACGGATCATGGGCACCTGGGGCTCGTCGACGCCGTGGTGGCGCGTCACGAACGCCTCCGGCGACCATCCGCTGCTCGCCCGTGCCCTTCCCCACTGGCAGGAGGAGGGGATCGTGGTGAAGCCGAACGGGCTCGGCTGCCGGATGAAGGACTTCGGCGCGGACCTCGAGCAGCTTCGGGCCGACGCCGCACCGGCCCTCGCAGAGCTGAAGGAGGCAGGCGCATGAGCCCCTCGCTGCGCGGCGCCGAGCACCTGGTCTGCACACCACGGGCCCAATTCCGGATGCACTATTCGGCGCTGGTCTGGGCCGTGCTGTGGCTGGCCCCCCTCCTGCTCGCCGCACCCCTCGTGGCCACCGGAAGTCCTGGCGCCGTGGCCATAGGGCTGGTGCTGGTCTGGCTCCTGGCCTCGCTTCCGCTGACCTGGTTCCTGCGCCGCCACCGGATGCTCCTCACCGACCGGGCGATCGTCATGGGCCCCTTCGTCCCCCGCGTCGCGCCCACTGTGCTGTTCCACGCCGACATCGACGCCTCGACGATCCGTACCTGGTCGAACCTGCGCGCCTATCTACGCGCCGCCGAATTGAGCGCGTTCGAGAGCGGCGAGATGATCACTCCCCTGTCCCGCCTCGGAGTCACGTTCCGGGCGCGCCGCAGCGGTCGTCTGCAGGACGGTCGCCTGGTCGAGAGCGACATCGCCGCCGCGCTCGGCGGGACCATCGAGATGTTCGCGCTCACCGGCTCCGCGGAGCGTCTCGTCGGCGCCCTCACCCCGCTGCTGGTCGCGGCCCGGGTCCCGGGCGCCGCGGACGTGCCGCGCACCGCTCTGCCCCCGGGCCGTCTGTCCGGGGAGAAGGACTCACACCGCACCGAGATCCCCGGCTGGCCCGCGCCGCGTCCGGGCGAGCGCTTCGAGGACCTTCCGCCCGAGGTGCAGGAGGGCATACGCCGGCGCATGTCGAAGGGCTGAGGGCGCCGCCCCTCGCCCCGTCGGGGCTCACTCCACCGGGACGTCGTCCAGGAAGTAGAACGAGGGGACGCGGGCGGCGTAGTCGTTGCCGTCCAGCTCCCGCCAGGTGACGATCTCGGTGGAGCCCTCGCGCTCCTGCGCATGCGTGGTCGCGAGGAACATCAGCCCGATCACGCTCGCCAGCCCCTGCTCGGCAGGCTTCTCCCGCAGGATGTCGCCGATCGAGGCCTGGCCGGAGCGGCCGCGCACGTCGTTGACGTGGGAGGTGAGGCCGACGAGATCGATGTCGTTGGTGCGCACGAGGTCCTGGAGCACCTCGACGCTGAGAGACGTCGCATCGTGCACCTCGGCCTCCGCGGGGGCGCCCGGATCGGTGGGGTCCTTCAGCCGGTGCTGGGAGCCGGAGGAGATCTGGACCCGCGAGAGGTCGAGCTCGAGCGGGAAGGGGGTGCGGGTGGGCACCTCGTCCTTCTGCGCCAGAGCCAGTCCCTGCGCCTCCTGGAGGGCCTCAAGCAGCACCCGGTGCTGGCGGAAGTCCTGGGAGCGCACGAAGCGGGCCAGCGAGCGGTACAGCTCCGTCTTGACGTCCAGCACCTCCTGCGCCGGCTCGTAGAGGTCGCTGAACACGTTGGCGAGGCGCTCGCGCTCGTCCCGGGAGAGGGAGCGGGAGAAGTCCCGCTCGAGCAGACGGTCCACGAGCTCCTGCGTGGCACGGGTCTGCGCAGGGTCGTTGAGCATGCGGAAGAAGGCCGTGAAGGTGCGGCCGACGGTCGACTGGCCCAGCAGGTCGTCCCCGGCCAGCAGCTGCTCGAGGATCTCGCCGCGCGAGCCCTCCGGGGAGAGGATCTGCTCGCGCAGGTGCAGGTCCACGGCGCGCAGGTCCTCGCGGTACTGGAGGAAGTCGCCCGAGAGCTCCTGGGCGATCTGCAGGATGTCCCGCAGGCGGTCCACCGACGCCTCGGCGCTGGGGAGCATCAGCTCACCCTCGGCGAGCTCGCGGATCTCCTGCTCGATCCGCTCGCGGCGACGCTGGAGATCGGCGAGCCGCACGTCGCGGTCGGTCTCCGTCTCCTGGGCGAGGCGGTCGAACTGCTGGATGACCAGCTGCAGACGCGACTGGGTGGTCGTCGGCCGGTGCTCCTCGAGCGAGGCGATGAACTGGATCGCGTCGATCGTGGCGGGGCTCGGCTCGAAGGTCGTCTCGGTGCGCTGGGGGTCGTCGCGACGGGTCAGGTAGCCCTCGCGCACCCACCCGTCGACGTATTCGGCGGCGCTGCGCCCGCCGCGCGCCTCGTCCTCGGCGCCGTCGGCCGAGGCGGCTCCGTCCGCCGTGGAGGTCCCGTCGGCCGGGCCCTCGTCGTCGTGCAGCAGCGAGAGGTGCGCGCCCACGCGGGCGATGAGCTCGCTGCGCGGCAGCCGACGATCGCCGGACGGGAAGGTGGCCTGCAGGATCGCGAGCACCGCCGGGGCCTTCGTCGCGGCGAGCAGGCGCCAGGTGCTGGCCCGGCGCAGCTGCTCGTAGGCCTCCTTGCGCGCGGACACGGCGTCGCTGCGGCGGTCCGTCCACCGGTTCGGCTCGGTCGTGGTCACGGTCAGCGAGTCTAGCGGTCCGCTCCCCGCTTCGATGCAGGGCCTCGACTCCGGCCGATGCCGGGCCTTCCCCTGCGCCGTCGCCCGGTGCTGCATCAGGACCATCACCAAGCCGGCCGCCTCGGTGACGGTCCTGATGCAGCTCTCGGAGCGTGCGACGGGCCGCGCGCCTGCCCCGCCCCAGTCCCCCGCCCGGCCCGGACCGCCCCCGGCCATCGGCCCTCACCGCCGAGTAGGCGTGGGTACACTCGTTCGTGAACGTTCACGACACCGTCTCGTGACCGCCCCGCCGACCCAGGAGAGACTCACCGATGAGCACCCCCGCCACCCCGGACGCCCGCGCCGGGCACACCGCACCCCAGGACGCCGCCCTGCCTCCCGCCGACCGCACCGACCGCTGGTGGGAGGACCTCGCCGGCGGCCGCAACCGCCTGCGCGGCCGCGCGCACCTGCACTCCGACGCCCCCGCACTGAGCCTCGACGGGACCTGGGAGTTCCGCTATGGCACCCGCGCCGACGGCACCGACCTGGGCGAGCCCGGCGAGATCGCCGTGCCGGGCCTGTGGCAGCTGCAGGGCCACGGCGCCCCGCAGTACACCAACGTCGTCTACCCGATCCCGATGGACGTCCCCCACGTCCCGGACGAGAACCCGACCGGCCATTACTCCCGCACCGTCACCGTCCCCGCCGAATGGGCCGACTCCCTCGACTCCGGCGCGAAGGTGCTGCTGCGCTTCCAGGGCGTGGACTCCGCGGCGAAGGTCTGGATCGACGGCACCGAGATCGGCGTGACCTCCGGCTCGCGCCTGACCCAGGAGTTCGACGTCACCGACGCCCTCTCGGCCCCGGGCGAGCACCGCCTGGACGTGCGGGTCGTGCAGTGGTCGGCGAACACCTATGTCGAGGACCAGGACATGTGGTGGGCCTCGGGCATCTTCCGCTCCGTGGACCTGCTGCTGCGCCCCGCCGGCGGGATCCACGACCTCGCGACCCATGCGGACTTCGACCCCGCGACCGGCCGTGGCACCCTCACCGCCACCGCCTACGGCGCCGGCGGCGAGATCGTCCCCGCGACGGTGCGGATCCCGGAGCTCGGGATCGAGGCCGCGGCCGACGGGACCGAGATCGCCGCCGGCGGGGTCTCCCCCTGGAGCGCGGAGTCGCCGCGGCTGTACGAGGCGAGCGTCTCCACCGACGCCGGCACCGAGACGGTGACGCTGAAGCTCGGCTTCCGCCGCGTGGAGGTGGACGGGGAGATCTTCCGCGTCAACGGCGAGCGGATCGTGTTCCGCGGCGTGAACCGTCACGAGGCGGATCCGGTCGTCGGCCGCACCCAGCACCTGGAGAACCAGGACCTGGACGTCGCGCTGATGAAGCAGCACAACCTCAACGCCGTGCGCACTTCCCACTACCCGCCCCACCAGCGCTTCCTCGAGGTGTGCGACGAAGCGGGCCTGTACGTGATCTGCGAGGGCGACTTCGAGACGCACGGCTTCCACGTCGACTCCACCTGGGGCGAGGACGGCACCGGCGCGGCCGAGCGTCCGGCGGCGGACGACCGCTTCCGCCCGATGCTGTGCGAGCGGTCCGAGCGCTTCGTGCTGCGGGACCGCAACCACGCCTCGATCGTCATGTGGTCGATCGGGAACGAGGCCTCCACCGGCCCGGTCACCGAGGCGATGATCGAGACGGTCCGCGCCACGGACCCGACCCGCCCCGTCATCTACGAGCAGGACTACCGCGCCGAGACCGTGGACGTCTTCTCGCTGATGTACCCCACCCATGACGAGACCGAGCAGATCGGCCGTCGGGCGCTGACCGAGGAGTACCGCGAGAAGCTCATCGGGATGCTGCACCACCTGGGCGTGGACCCGGGCGAGGCGGGCTTCGGCTCCGACGAGTCGCCGATGCCGGCGCTGTCGAAGCCCTTCCTGTGGATCGAGTACGCGCATGCGATGGGCAACGGCGCGGGCGCCCTGAAGGAGTACATGGACCTCGTCCACCGCTACCCGGCGCTGCACGGCGGCTTCATCTGGGAATGGATCGACCACGGCATCGTCACCACCGACGCAGAGGGCAACGAGATCTACGGCTACGGCGGCGACTTCGGCGAGCGCCTGCACGACGGGAACTTCGTCGCCGACGGGCTGCTGCTGCCCGATCGCACCCCGTCCCCGGCGCTGCTCGACGCGAAGCACCACTACTCCCCCGTCGGCCTCGAGGTCGGCGCCGCCACGGCGAGCATCGTGAACCGCTACGCCTTCTCGGACCTCTCCCACCTGCGCGCCGAGGTCTCCACCGACCTGCAGGCGAGCTGGCAGGAGATCGAGCTGCCGGCCCTCGCCCCGGGCCAGAGCACCGAGCTGGCGCTGCCGGAGGGCGAGCACGCCGCGGTGACGGTTCGCCTCACGACCCGGGAAGCCGACGGGCCGGTCCCGGCCGGGCACGAGATCGTCGCGGCCTCGCACGTGGACGCGGAGCGTCTGGCCGCCTCGGTCACCCCGGCCCCCGCCGCGGCGATCGCGCCGCAGCAGGCGGCCGACGGCACCTGGCAGGTGGGGCCCGCGCGCCTGGACGACCTGGGCCGGCTCGTCGGCCTCGGCGAGCTCGCCCTCGAGCACGCGGGGGCGGACCTGTACCGCGCCCCGGTGGACAACGAGCGGGCCCGCACCCGCTACCCGCTCGAGGCACGGTGGAAGCGGATCGGGCTGGACGTCGCCCGTCGCCGTCTGGTCGGGATCGAGGCGGGCGCCGAGCAGCTCGTGGTCCGCTCCCGGATCGGCCTGGACGGCAACGCCCTGCACGCCGACGTCACCGAGTCCTGGCGCGCCGATGCGGACGGGGTCGAGCTCGCGGTGACGGTGACCCCGTCGGCGCTGTGGCCCGAGGACCTGCCGCTGCCGCGGATCGGCTGGAGCTTCGCACTGCCGGCGGCGCCCGGCGAGGTGGAGTACGAGGGCTTCGGCCCGCACGAGATGTACCCGGACACCGGCGGCGGCACCACCTTCGCACGCCGCACCGCGAGCGTCGAGGAGCTGCAGGTCCCGTACGTGTTCCCGCAGGAGAACGGCAACCGTGCGGGCGTGGTGCGGGCCGTGCTGAGCCGCGGGGAGGCGGGCTCCGGCCTCGAGCTCACCGCGCCGGAGGGTCTCGGCCTCGCGGTACGGCCGTGGTCGACCGCGGAGCTCGACGCCCGCGCCCACGACGGGGCGCTGCGTCCCGACGGCCGCACCTGGGTGACCCTCTCGGCGGCGCTGCACGGCGTGGGCTCGGCGGCCTGCGGTCCGCAGCCGCTGCCCCAGCACGTGCTGACCGCCCGGGAGGAGAGCTTCCGGATCCGCTTCGCGCCTGCGGGGAGCTGAGCTCCTCGGGGCCGGTGGTCCCCTCGCAGCCCGCGAGGAGACCACCGGACCTTCCCGCCCGATACCCTGGCCAAGGCGTCAGCGCGGCGCCATAAGACCTGCCCCGCGCAGAGCGGGGCTCGAGGGGGACGCATGACTCAGGGGTACGGATCGCAGGGCGGCCAGCAGGGGCAGTGGGGCGGTCAGCCGCCGCAGCCCGGTCAGCCGCCGCAGAGCCAGTGGGACGGGCAGGGTGCATCGCCGCAGCAGTGGAGCCAGGGCTCGGCGGCCCCGGCCTCCCCGGGCTGGGGGCAGGGCTCCCCCGGCCCGGGGTCGGGCGGCTACCCCGGCGCAGTCGGTGCCGTGCCCTCGGTCTCCGCCGAAGGCGTGAACTGGCCTCGTGTGAAGACGCTCGGCATGGTGCTGCTCATCGGCGCCGTGCTGCTGCTGGCGATCCGGGTGGGCATCGACCTCGCCGCGATCGTCGGTGCCGACGGGATCGCATCCTCGAGCGCCGGCGGGGAGATCACCGGCGGTCTCGCGATCGGCTCGAGCCTCGTCCTGCTGCTGCTGTACATCGCGAACCTGCTGGTCAGCCTCGTGGTGATGGTCCTCGGCATCGTCGCAGCGGTCATGGGCCGGGGCCGGGCCCGTCTCGGCGGCGTCCTCGTCGCCGTCGGCATCCCCGTCGCCACGATCCTGTACTGGATCCTCTCGATCGTGATGGGCATCGTGCTCGCGGCCTCCGGCGCGGTGGACGCGAGCGGCGAGCTCACCGCCTCCCACTTCCGCCTGGTCTACGGCGTGGACATCGTCCGCGCGGTGCTGATGGGCGCGGTGATCCTCCTGGGCGCCTTCTTCGTGCATTCCACCGCCAAGAAGAAGCTTTCCGCCTGACCTCCCCGGTCCGGACGGCGGACGCCCGGATCGAGACCGCACCGTCACCCGCGCACGAGTCGCGCCTCGGCGGCGCCCGATACGCTGGACCGGGCGCCGCCGCGGCGCCGTACGACGACGGCCCCGCCGACGCGGCGGGGCCATGAGGGAGACGCATGACGCAGGGGTACGGACCGCAGGGCGGCCAGCAGGGCCAGTGGGGGCCGCAGGGCCAGGAGCCGCAGCAGCCGCAGTGGGGCCAGCCCTCCCCGCCGCCGGCCGCGCCGCAGTGGGGGCAGCAGCCCTCCGGCCCGGCTCCACAGCAGGGTGAGCAGGCGCAGTGGGGCGGGCAGCCGTCCGCGCAGCCCCAGCCCGCCGCCTCGCCGGCGCAGCCGCAGTGGGGCGAGCCGTCCGCGCCGCCGGCCTCCCCGGCGCAGCAGTGGAGCCAGGCCTCCCCGCCGCCCGCGCCGGGCGGGTACCCCGGTGCCGCCGGCTCCCAGGGCTTCGCGAGCGCCGGCGCCCCGGGCGCCGTCGGCGGCGGGTCGAACGTCGCGAAGCTCATCACCTGGATGTTCTACGCGGTGCTCGCCGTGGTCGCCGTGCGGCTGATCGCCAACGTGATCGTCGTCGCCGTGCAGTTCGCGGGAGGCGCCACCGGCTCCGCGACCACGGTCGGCGTCGGCGGCGTCCTGGGGATCCTGGGCCTGCTGGCCAACGGGCTCGTCACCCTCGCCCTGATCGTCCTGGCCGTGATGGTCGCGGTCCAGGCATCCGGCCGTGGCCGGACCGGCGCGATCATCGTCCTGGCGACGCTGGTCCTCGCAGTCATCGCGTACTGGATCCTCTACGGGATCCTCCTCCTGATCGCCGCGAACGCCGACTACAGCACGGCCGGGCTCTTCTCGCTGATCTACCTGATCGCGGAGATCATCCGTGCGCTGATCGTGTTCGCGGCGCTGATCGTCGGCGCGCTCATGTCCCGCCGCTGGGCGAAGGCGAACGCCTGACAGCTCCCTGTGCTCCACGGCGCCCCGGTCCTGCTCGCAGGGCCGGGGCGCCGTGCATCCGGAGACCGTCCCGCAGACTGCCCGATCAGCCCCCGAGCAGCACGGCCCCCTCGTCGGTGCTGATCAGGGCGCGTCCGCCGCTGAGGGGGTGCCAGGCGGTGACCTCCTCGTCGAGGACGAGCTCCTCGCTCACCTCGCCGTCCTCGGCGGTGATCACGCGCAGCCGCTGCGCGCCGCGGGGGTCCAGGGGCTCCTCCCGCGCGATCTCGTCGAGCACGACGGCGGTGCCCGAGGCGAGGCCGCCGCGCACCTCCGCCTCGGGGTCGTCGAGCGGGAGGGTCCAGCTGTTCGTCCCGGTCGCGGTGTCGTAGGCGAGGAGCTGCCCGGCCTCGTTGGTCAGCACCATCCGGGTCCCGTCGATGCCGATGCGGGCGGTGAACGCCTCGGCCTGCGCCACGCCGTCCCCGCCCGGCGCGGTCCAGTCCGCGCCGTGCTCGGAGGCGAGGATCTCGCCCTCGGTCGTGGTCCCGGCCTCGGTGCCGGAGGCGAGGACGCGGCCCGCCTCGAGCAGCACCGTCCAGTCCCCGGCCGGGGAGGGCGCGGACTCCCACAGCGGTGCGCCGTCGCGGAAGGCGGTCGCGGTCAGCGCACCGTCCTCCCCCGCGCAGACGGTGAGCACGAGCGGTCCCTGCTCCTGCACGGACTGCGGGTCGGGCGGGGCGGGGGTCGCCGCGATGCGGCAGTCGGCGTCGGCGGGGGCGAGGACCCGGCCGACGGGGAACCCGGTGGCGGCATCGATCTGCAGCCAGCCCTGGGCGGGGTCGAAGCGCAGCGGCACCGACGGCAGCACCCCGGTCGCGGCGACGGCGTCGAGCAGGCCGGGCGGGGCCTCGGCCCGGGCGGGGAGCGCAAGGCCCGCCTGGTCGGGTCCGCGGGTCTCCTCGGCGTCCATGACGGTCCACAGCGGCTCGTCGGGGGCGGCCAGGTCGATGCCCCGCACCCGGCAGACGTCCTCCTCGCAGTCGCGGACCACGAGCAGATCGCCGTCGAGGGCGAGCGGGGTCCCGGCCACCTCGACGGGTGCGGGGCGGCCCCCGGCCTCGCCGGCGCCGCTCCCCTCGGCATCGCTCCCGCCGCCGAGCTCGTGCACCCGCGTGACCTCCCCGCTCACCTGGACGAGCCGGGTCCCGTCGGCAGAGAGGGCGAGCACGTCGCCGGGCGCGGACTCGACCTCGCGCGCTCCGGTCGCGGGCTCGAGCAGCTGCGCGGTGCCGTCGGCGCGGCGCACCAGCACAGGCCCCTGCCCGCCGGGGGCGGAGGCGACCGTGTCCCCCTCGCCGAGCGGCGCGATCTCCGCGACGGCGGCGCTGCCCAGCGAACCGACGCGGGAGGCGAGCACGGCGGGAACGGTGAGGGCGAGGGCCACGACGAGCGCGAGGCCCGCGGCGAGGAGCGTCCGCGTCCGACGGCGGAGGCGACCGCCGAGCAGGGCGATCAGCAGCACGCCGAGGCCGGCCCCGGCGAGCACCCCGGCCGCGAGACGCAGCACACCGAGCAGGAAGTGGCCGCCGAGCAGGGCGCAGATCCCGGCGAGCGCGAGCAGCACCACCGCCAGGCCCAGCGCCGTCGCCGCGTCCGGCGCGTGCTCACCGGCCGGTGCTCGGTCCTCGCTCACCGCGGCTCGCCGTAGTAGGCGCCGGTGGTCTCCTCCCGCAGGGCGTCGAAGGTGCCGTCCTGGAGGGAGGCCCGAATCCGGTCCACCAGCCGCACCACGAAGCGCTCGTTGTGGATCGTGCACAGGGTCGAGGAGAGCATCTCCTTGGCCCGGAAGAGGTGGTGGACGTAGGCGGCGGTGTAGTGGGTGCAGGTGTAGCAGTCGCAGGTCTCGTCGATCGGCGCGAACTGTCGGCGGTAGCGGGAGCCGGTGAGGTTCACGCGGCCGGTACGGGTGTAGACCGCGCTGTTGCGCGCCACGCGCGAGGGCGAGACGCAGTCGAAGGTGTCGGCCCCGGCGGCGATCGCGACGAAGAGGTCGTCGACCTCGCTGATGCCCAGCAGGTGGCGGGGCTTGTCCTCGGGCAGCTCGCCGGTCACCCAGCCGACGATGGTGCCGAGATTCTCCTTCTCCAGCGCTCCGCCGATCCCGAAGCCGTCGAAGGACCAGCCCTCGACCTCCATGCCGCCGAGGTCATGGGCGGCCTGTCGCCGCAGGTCCTCGTACTGCGCGCCCTGGATGACGCCCCACAGCTGCTGGTAGGGGCGGTGGGTGCGCTCGTGGGTGAGACGGGCGTGCTCCGCCAGGCAGCGCAGCGCCCACAGCCTCGTGCGCTCGAGCGCCTGCTCCTGATAGCCGCGGGAGTTCATGAGCGTGGTCAGCTCGTCGAAGGCGAACATGATGTCCGCGCCGAGGCCGTGCTGGATCTGCATGGAGATCTCGGGGGTGAAGCGGTGCTCGTCGCCGTTGATGAAGGAGCGGAAGGTGACGCCGTCGTCGTCGACGTGGGCGAGACGCTCCTTGCCCTCGCGGACGGCGTCGTCCTCGCCGTTGGCGGTGCGGGCCTTCTCGCCGCCGGAGAACTCGGAGGAGAGCACTTTCTGGAAACCGGCCCCCAGGCTCATCACCTGGAAGCCGCCGGAGTCGGTGTAGGTGGGGCCGGGCCAGTTCATGAAGGCGCCGAGGCCGCCCGCCTCGTCGACGAGGTCGTGGCCGGGCTGGAGGTAGAGGTGGTAGGCGTTCGCCAGCAGCGCCTGAGCGCCGAGCTCCGCCATCGACTCCGGCAGCACGCTCTTCACCGTCGCCTTGGTGCCCACCGGCACGAAGGCCGGTGTCGCGATGTCGCCGTGCGGGGTGGTGATCACCCCGGCGCGGGCCTTCTCGCCGTGACGGGCGGTGACCTCGAAGCCGACGTCGGCGGGGGACGGGGCGGCGGCAGGCGTCTCGGCCGCGGAGGGCGCAGGGGGCGGGGGCGTGGTCACCGTCCCATGGTCCCACGGCCTACCGCGCCGTAAGATCGCGGAGGCCGCACGACCCGCACCGCAGGAGGGACCATGTCGACACCCCCGAACGACGCCTCGGCGTCGTCGCTGCCGTCGACGATCCCCGCGGTCCGCGCGGTCGGCCGGGCCCCTTCGGGAGGGGTGCGCGATCAGCTCCCCCAGTGACCCGCCCGCTCCGCGCCGCGGGGGCCGACAGGCACGGCAGCAGGAGGACGGGGAGCACGCCGAGGGAGATGCCCCGCGCCTGGCCGACGACCTCTCCGACTGGACGCAGGAGGCCGCGGACGCAACGGCGCCCGGCCCGACGCCCGAGCCCGCGACCACGACCACCCCCACCCCGTCCCGGCCGCGCTCCACCCTCGCCGCGTGGACCGCGGATGCGCTGCCCTCCTCGACCTCGTCGCTGGACGACTGGCTGCAGGGCCCCGTCGAGGCGCATGCCGAGCGGGAGGCGGAGGACGCCTGGTCCACCAGCGGCTCCGTCTCCGGCACCTGGCGGCCCGAGGGCGAGGAGAGCCGATCGCGTGACGCGGCGAGCGCCCCCTCCGTCGGCGTCGCCGGCGGCCCCGCACCGGCCGGCGCCCCCACGCCGCCGCGGCCCGCCTTCCGCCGCGAGCTGCACGGCCTGCGCGCCGTCGCGCTCGGGCTCGTCGCCGTCTACCACATCTGGCTCGGCCGGGTCTCCGGCGGCGTGGACGTCTTCCTGTTCCTCTCCGCCTTCTTCCTCACCGGCACCTTCGTGCGCCGCCTCGAGAGCGGCCGCCCCCTCGGCGTGCCCCGCTACTGGCTGCACACCTTCAAGCGCCTGCTCCCGCCCGCGGCGGTGACGATCCTGCTCACGCTGCTGGCGACCGCGCTGCTGCTGCCCTCCTCGATCTGGCCGACGATCATGCAGCAGGCCGTCGCCTCCGCGGTCTACCTGCAGAACGCGCTGCTGGTGGGGATGCAGGTCGACTACTACGCCCGGGACGCCGGGGCCGCCTCCCCGCTGCAGCACTTCTGGTCGCTGTCGGTGCAGGGACAGGCGTTCATCGTGTGGCCGCTGCTGTTCCTGCTGGTGGTGCGACGGGCGCGGGCCGGGAAGTCCGTGCGCCGCCCGCTGATCGCGATCATCGCGGTGATCGGTGCGGCCTCGCTGACCTGGTCGATCCTCTCCACCCAGTCCCAGCAGCAGATCGCCTACTTCGACACCGCCGCCCGGATGTGGGAGTTCGCCGCGGGCTCTCTCCTCGCCCTCTCCCTTCCGGTGCTGGACCGGATCACCGGCGCCCGCCGCCCCGAGGACGGGGTCCCGCCGCGGATGCGCACCCTGCGCGCCCTGGCCGGCTGGGCCGGCATCGCTGCGCTCCTGGCCTGCGGGATCGTGCTGGACGTCTCCTCGATGTTCCCGGGCTGGATCGCGATCTGGCCGCTCGCCGCGGCCGCGGCCGTGGTCGTCGCCGGGCACTCGGGGCGGCGCTGGGGCGTGGATGCGCTGCTGTCCACCCGTCCGGCCGCGTTCATCGGCGACATCTCCTACGCCCTCTATCTCGTGCACTGGCCGCTGCTGGTGCTCTGGCTGCACCGCAGCGGCCAGGAGCGCGCGGGCCTGCTGGACGGGTTCGCGGTGCTCGCGGCCGCAGTGCTGCTGGCCTGGCTGCTCACCCGCGCCGTCGACGCGCCGGTGCGCCGCTCCCGCTGGCTCGAGGCCCGTCCCTGGCGGGCCCTCGTCGCGGTCGCGGCGAGCGTCGCCCTCGTGGCCGGGGCGGCAGGCGGCTGGTGGGGCGTGCTGCAGCGCACCGCGTCCTCCCCGCCGCCGGTCGCGAGCGAGGCCGCGATCCCCACCGACGAGGTCGCGACCGAGGCCCCGGCGCAGCTGCGCCCGGAGGGCTGGGACCTCGGCAGCCAGTGGCCGAACCTTCCCGAGGACTGCGCCGGGGTCTGGAAGCCGGCGACCAGCTTCCGCAACACGGACTGTCAGCAGCGGCTGCCCGGCGATGCCGAGCCCAGCATGACGATCGTGGTGGTGGGCAGCTCCCACTCCCGCCAGTACGTCCCCGCCCTGCTGCCCACCGCCGAGGCCCGCGACGCCCAGATCGTGAACCTCACCATGAGCGGCTGCGGCTTCCTCGCCGGCACCGAGCGGTGGCCCTACTGCGCGGGCTACGACGAGTGGGTCCTGGAGTACCTCGACGCGGTCCAGCCCGATCTGGTGATGACCACGGTGACCGAGACCGTCCCCGACTCCGCCGCGGAGACGATGCCCGAGGGGACCGAGGGCGCGATCCAGACCCTCCTGGACCGAGGGATCGACGTGCTCGCGATGAGGGACACCCCGCGCTGGGAGCAGGATCAGTACGTCTGTGCCGAGGCCGTGATCGAGGACGGCGGAACGCCCGTCGACGCCGACGCCGCCTGCGGCGCGGACGTCTCCGAGAAGCTCGCGCCGGAGAACCCCGCGGCCCCACTCACGGCGCTCACCGGACCGGACTCCGCCGTGAGGGTGCTGGACCTCACGCCGGAGGTCTGCCCCGAGGGACGCTGCTCCCCGATCCTCGGCGACACCTACGTGCACATGGATGACAACCACCTGACCCGCGTGTTCGTCGAGGAGACCCTCGCCCCGACGGTGACGCGCGAGCTCGCGGCGGCCGCCGGATGAGCAGGTCGCAGGGCCGACGGACGACTAGCATGATCCGGACCCTCGGGGCGCCCACGCCCCGCCGATGGACTGCAGGAGGCCGTGCGTGGACGTTCTGAGAGTGTTCGCGGTGCTGGTCGCGGCACTCTTCGTGCTCGGCGCGCCCGGACTGCCGACGGTCCTGGCGCTGCGGCTGCGGCCGCTGACGGCCCTCGCCGTGGTGACCCCGGTCTCGGCCGTGCTGATCGCCGCCTCCGCAGAG
Source organism: Brachybacterium sp. SW0106-09 (assembly GCF_001293905.1). Taxonomy (NCBI): domain Bacteria; kingdom Bacillati; phylum Actinomycetota; class Actinomycetes; order Micrococcales; family Dermabacteraceae; genus Brachybacterium; species Brachybacterium sp. SW0106-09. Next base: position 53,230 of record NZ_BCAK01000003.1, on the reverse strand, counting down.
CTCGGCCACCTCCTCTCGATCCCGTGGACGGTGCTCTCCCCGCTCGTGCTCGGCCTGGTCCTCGGCGGTCTGCTGTGGTCGGCCGGCATCGGCCGACGCCGCTCCCGGCACACCCACCGCGCCGGCGCCGCCCCGGAGCCCGTCGCGCACGACGCGGCGGAGCACCGCGTCGCGGCGGAGGACGCCGACGGCGCAGCGGCCGACGGCGCCGACGCGGCGACCCCCGACGCGCAGACCGTCGACGCAGCGCACGACGCCGAGGGCGCCGCCTCCTCCACGTCCACGGCGACCGCCGCGGCGACGACCACTGCCACAGCCACGACGACCACGGACGTCCCCGGGACCGCCCTCGGCCGCGCCCTCGCCACCCGCCGCGGCCGCGCCGTCACGATCCTGCTCGGCCTCGCGATCGGCGGCGGGTACATCCTGCTGCGCGCGCTGGACATGATGGGCGGCCTGTTCCGGGTCAACCAGTCCTACGACAACGTCTTCCACCTCAACGCCGTGCGGCACATCCTCCGCCTCGGCGACGGCTCCGCCTGGACCGTGGGCGGGATGACCACCCTGCCCGGTGAGGAGACGTTCTACCCCGCGCTCTGGCACCAGACCGTGAGCCTGGTCGTCCAGCTCTCCGGGCAGGACATCGTCCTCGCCTCGAACCTCGTGATGCTGCTGCTGGGCACGACGGTGTGGCCGCTGGCGCTGACGGCACTGGTGCGCACCGGCACGAACGCGGGCCCCGCCGGCTGGCTGGCCGCGGGCGCCCTGGCCGGGGTCGCCTCCGCCTTCCCTCTGTCGATGATGTCCTGGGGCGTGCTGCTGCCCTATCTGTACTCGCTGTCGATGATGCCGCTGGTGCTGATGCTGATCGTGCACCTGGTGCGACTGGCGCCGGACGGGGGCCAGCGCCTCACCGGGGGACAGCTCGGCGTGCTGATGCCCGCCGTCTTCGGGGCGGTCGCGCTCGCCCATCCCCAGGGGGTGTTCGTCGCGCTCGTGATGGGCGTGCCGATGATGGTGTGGGCCGTGCTCGCCACGGCGACCGACCTCGTGCGCCGCCGCCCGCGCGCCGGGATCCGGCTGGCCGTGCTCGTGCCGCTGACCGCCCTCGTCATCGTCGTCGGCCACGACATCTGGTACCGGTTCCGGCCCGTGGAGGCCTCGGCCGCCGTGTGGGACCCGAACGCCACGACGGACGAGGCGATCTGGCAGACCCTCACCCTCGCCCCGAACGCGACCCCGATCTGGCTGCCGCTCGGCGTGCTCGTGGCGCTGTGCGCGCTCGCGGTGCTGATCGGCTCCCGCTCCCGCTGGCTCGTGATCGCCTTCCTCGCCGCGGGCGCCCTCTCGGTCGCGACCCGCTCGCTGCCCGTCGACGACCTGCGCTACGAGCTCACCGGCAACTGGTACAGCGACAACAACCGCATCACGGTGATGCTCGCGACCGCCGCCGTCCCGCTGCTCGCCGTCGGCCTGGACGTGCTGCTGCGATGGGCCGCGCGGCTGCTGCCCGTCCTGCGCGGCGCCGCCGGCGCCGTCCTCGCCGTCGCGCTCTGCCTCGCGATCATCGCGGTGGGCCACTTCTCCCCCAGCACCGAGGTGTCCAAGAGGTATCTCGAGCGCGAGTGGCGCAGCGACAACCTGCTCAGCGACGACGAGCGGACGCTGCTGCTGATGCTGCCGGAGGTGGTCCCCGAGGAGGCCGTCATCGCGACCAACGCCTGGAACGGCAGCTCGCTGGCCTACGCGATCTCGGACCGCGAGGTGCTCAACACCTTCATGAGCTTCCAGGCGGAGGACGAGGTGCACCTGCTCAACGGCCACCTCGACGATGCGCAGAGAGACCCCGAGGTGTGCGATGCGGCGGACGACCTCGGCGTGGACTACGCGCTGGACTTCGGGCCGCAGGAGCTCCACGACCGGTCCGCGACCTACACCGGGCTCAACGAGATCTCCGAGACCGGCGCCGCCGAGGTGGTGCTGCAGGTGGGCGACGCGAAGCTGCTGCGCATGCTCCCCTGCCGCGGCACCGATGGTTCAATGAACGGGTGACCCCCTTCTCCGCCGCGTCCCCCTCCCCCCGCGCCCGCGCCGCCGCGCTCGACCTCGGCGCCTTCGTCACCGCCTCCCCCTCGAGCTTCCACGCCGCCCGCGAGGCGGCCCGGCGCCTCGCCGCGGCAGGCTTCACCGAGCTGGTGGAGACAGCGCCCTGGACCGCAGGCGACGTCGCCGGGGACCGCTTCGTGCTGCGCGACGGCTCGCTCATCGCCTGGTCCGCCCCCGAGGGCGCGGACGCGGCCACCCCCTTCCGGATCGTCGGCTCCCACACCGACTCCCCCGCCCTGAAGGTCAAGCCCGATCCCCGCTTCGGCGCCGAGGGGCTCAGCCAGGTGGGCGTCGAGATCTACGGCGGACCGCTGCTGAACTCCTGGCTGGACCGCGAGCTGCGCCTGGCCGGCCGGCTCGCCCTGGCCGACGGGTCGACCGTCCTCGTGGACACCCCGGGCCTGCTGCGCATCCCGCAGCTCGCCGTGCACCTGGACCGTGGCGTGAACAAGGACGGCCTGACCCTGGACCCGCAGCGGCACATGCAGCCGGTCCTCGGCTTCGCGGGTCTGGACGTGCTGGAGATCCTCGCCCATCACGCCGGGGTGGACCGTGCCGAGATCGTCGGCCTCGACGTCGTCACCGTCGACGCGCAGGCCCCGGCGCTCTTCGGCGCCGACGAGGAGTTCCTCGCCTCGGGCCGGCTCGACAACCTCACCTCCGTGCACGCCGAGGTGGAGGCGCTCGCGACCGTCGCCGGCGCCACCCGCCCGGAGACCGCGGAGGGCCCCGCCCCGATCGCGATGATGGTCGCCAACGACCACGAGGAGGTCGGCTCGGCCACCCGCTCCGGCGCCGCCGGCCCCTTCCTCGAGGACGTGCTGGTGCGCGTCCACGCCGCGCTCGGCGGCGACGAGGCGAGCCGCCGCCAGGTCCTCGCCTCCTCCCTCGTGCTCTCCGCGGACGCCGGCCACGCCGCGCACCCGAACTACCCCGAGCGTCACGACCCCGTCACCAGGCCGCGCCTCGGCGAGGGCCCGATGCTGAAGATCAACGCCCAGCAGCGCTATGCGACCGACGCCGTCGGCATCGCCGCCTTCGTCGCCGCCTGCGAGCGGGCCGGGGTGCCGCACCAGCACTTCGTCTCCCACAACGCCATGCCCTGCGGCTCCACGATCGGGCCGATCACCGCGACCCGTCTGGGCATGACCACGATCGACGTGGGCATCACCCTGCTGTCCATGCACTCCGCCCGCGAGATGTGCGCGACCGCGGACCCGCTGCTGCTGCAGCAGGCCTGCGCCTCCTTCCTGCGGGGCTGACGCCCCGCACGGCGGCGCCCCGCGCATCCCCTCTCCCCCTCCCGGCCCTCCCCGAGATCCTCCGAGTCCCCTCCATGCCTTCGCAGCCCTCCTCCCCCGCCCGCGCCGGGACCGCCGCAGCCGGCGCCGCTCCCGCCGGCGGGACCACGCCCGCCGGTCGCTTCCGCCCCGAGCTGCACGGCCTGCGCGGCCTCGCGATCGGCCTGGTCGTGCTCTACCACGTCTGGTTCGACCGGGTCTCCGGCGGCGTGGACGTGTTCCTGTTCATCTCCGCGTTCCTGCTGGTGGGGACGTTCCTGCGCAAGGCCGATGCGGGCCGGGCGATGCGACCGCCGGCCTACTGGGCCCGCACCTTCAAGCGGCTGCTGCCGCCGACGGCCGTGGTCGCGCTCGCGACCCTCGCCGGGGTGTACCTCGTGCTTCCCGCGGACCGCTGGATGACCGCGCTCACCGATGCGATCGGCTCGGTGCTGCACGTGGAGAACTGGGTGCTGGTCCAGCGGGGCGTGGACTACTACGCGGCGGAGGAGACGGGCGCCTCGGCCTTCCAGCACTTCTGGTCGCTGTCCATCCAGGGGCAGGTGTTCCTGGCGTGGCCGCTGCTGATCGCGGGCGGCGTGCTGCTGGCGCGGTGGCGCGGCTGGTCCGTGCGCGGCGTGCTCGCCGTCGTCTTCGCGCTCGTGCTGGTGGCGTCCTTCGCCTGGTCGGTGCACTCCACCGCCGTCCAGCAGGAGATCGCCTACTTCGACACCTTCGCCCGGCTGTGGGAGTTCGCAGCCGGGTCCCTGCTGGGCCTGGCGCTCCCGGCCTGGGAGGAGCGCCGCGCCCGCACCGGCCGGCGCCGCCGTCCCCGTCCCCGCGCCGCCCTGGTCCCGGTGGTGATGGGCTGGGCGGGCATCGTCGGGCTCGTCTCCTGCGGCCTACTGGTCGACGTGGAGGGCGCCTTCCCGGGCTGGATCGCGGCCTGGCCGCTCGCGGCCGCGGCGCTGGTGCTGTGCGCCGGCACCACCGGGCATCCCCTCGGCGTGGACCGTCTGCTCTCGACCCGTCCCGGCCGGGTGCTCGGCGACATCTCCTACGGCCTGTACCTGGTGCACTGGCCGCTGCTGACCCTCTACCTCGCCCGGGCCGGGAAGGAGCGCGCCGGCCTGCTCGACGGGCTGGTGCTGATCCTGCTCTCGCTGGTGCTCGCCTGGCTGCTCACGAAGGTCGTCGACACCCCGGTCCGGCGCTGGCGCTGGGCGGGAGCGAAGGCGCGGCGCGGCGGCCTCGTGGTCCTCGCCTGCCTCGTCCTCGCGCTCGCACCGATGATCGGCGCGCAGCAGCACCTGCTGGGCGAGCAGCGCGAGGCGGAGGCCCGCGCCGTGGCCGACAATCCCGGCGCCCGCGTGCTGGACCCCGATTTCACCGTCCACCCCGACGCGGACCCGTCGGCCGAGCCGCTGCCCACCGCGGCGACGCTCGGGAAGGACTGGTTCACCGGGACCGAGCCGTGCACGGGCGCTCTCGAGCCGCAGGGCGAGGCCGCCGAGCGGCTCTCCACCCGCTGTGCGCAGATCCCCGGCGAGGAGGGCGGCCCGGTGCTGGTCAGCGCAGGCAACTCCCGCATCGAGCAGTTCACCGGCGCGCTGGCCCCGCTCGCCGCGCGCGAGGGCTGGACCGTGATCACGCTGTGGGAGGGCGGCTGCACCTACGCGCCCGACGCTCATGTCAACGAGGTCTGCGACCGGTTCAGCGCCGACGCCGAGGCGTACATCGAGCAGATCGCGCCGGAGGCCGTGGTGCTGAACACGACCTTCCTCTCCACCGACTACGAGGAGACGCTGGTCCCCGGGATCGAGCAGACCCTCGCTTCGCTCAGCGCGCAGGGCTCGGCGGTGATGGCGCTGCGGGACCAGCCGCGGCTGGAGGTCGAGCCGGTGCCCTGCACGGAGGAGAAGGGCGCGGAGGACCCCTCCTGCATCTCTCCCCTGCCCGCGCCGCTGGCCGAGGAGCGCCCGGACGCGGCGCTGCTCGAGCAGGCGCCGGGCCCCGTCGTGCCGCTGGACGTCAACGACCTGATCTGCCCGGGCGGCGAGTGCCCGCCGGTGATCGGGAACGTGCGCGTCTCGCTCGACAACGACCACATCACCGAGACCTACGCGATCTCGATGCAGGGGGAGGTCGATGCGCGCCTGCGGGAGGGCGGCTTCCGCTGGTGAGGCGCGGGGCCGACGGGCCGAGGTCCGCGCCGGCTCAGCCCCGGCGGACGATCTCCTCGACCGCGTCCTTCGCGGCGCGCGCCCGCACGGTCGCCTCGTGCTCCTCGCCGTGCTCGCGCCGCGCGTCCTTGAGCAGCTCGTCGGCCTGGTAGTAGGCGTCCTCGAGCTGGCCCGCCTCGGCGGTGGCCTCGGCGAGCTCGGCGCGCAGCGTGATCGCCTCGGGCGTCGTGGACTCGCCCTCCTCGAGCAGCGTGAGAAGGCGTCGGGTGGTGTCGCGGACGCGCTCGGCCGGGGTGCTCATTCGGGTCTCCTCGTGCTGGTGGTCGACACCTGATCCTACGGTCCCCCGCCCGGTGCGGCGGCCCCTCGCCCCGGCAGTAGGCTGGGCGCGAGATGGAGATCAACCCCTACGACTCGCGTCTACGCATGCTGCAGCAGATCGACACCGTCGCGATGCAGCGCGAGGCGGCTCCCGACGAGGAGACCGCCGGCTGTCCGGGGTGCCCGTTCTTCTGGACCTGCCCGGTGCCGCACCGCGGCGAGGAGGTCCGCGTCCCGCAGGAGCCGGCGGCGGCCGAGGTCGAGGAGCTCCTGCCGGGCCGTCGCCCCTTCGTGCCCCGGGACGAGTCCGACGTCGGCTGGACCGACGTGTGGGTCGACGAGGACGGCCTGCGGATCGACCCCGAGGACCTCGAGCAGCCGGAGCCGGCGCAGGAGCCGTCCGAGGAGTCCGCGCCGACTCAGGAGGAGCCCGCGCGCCGTCGCCGCTGGTGGAGGCGCTCCCGGCGCTGAACGACGTGCCGTGGTCCCGGCCCCGGGAGGCTCAGCCCTCGGCGTCGTGCCCGGCCGGGCAGCCCCCGCCGCGCAGGGTCCGCCGGGCGAGCTCCGCCCCGGCGGGCCGGCCGCCGACGGCGAGGGCGGCCGCTCCCGCCAGTCCCGCGAGGTCGGCGGGGCCGGGCGGGACCGTGCGGTCCACGCGCATCCAGCCGGCCGGCACGGGCTCGGCGGCGCCGGGCGCCGCCGGCACCGTCGGGTCCTCGGCGCCCTGCGCGGCGGAGATGTCGATCCCGAAGATCGTGTGGAAGGCGGAGACGTACTCGTCGGCGAAGCCGGTCTCGGCCAGGTGCCGGGCCCGCTCGGCGGGCTGGTGCATGACCCTGGCGAGGATGCGGCGCACCGAGCGCTCGAGCTGGTCGGCGGTCTCCCCGGAGACGTCGCGGCGCAGGCGGTCGATCTCCCCGTCGGCCGCGTCGAACACCTCGCGGCGCAGGGCGGCCATCGCCGGGTCGATGCGGCGCACCTCCTGCTGCTGGCGGAAGGCCTCGACGTTCTCGGCGATGATGCCGCGCGCGGTCACCAGCGCCGGGTCCTCGCCGTCCGGGTCCTCCCGGCGCAGGTCCTCCAGCCGCAGCACGGTGATGCCCTCGAGGCGGCGCACGAGGGGGTGGAGGTCGGAGTGCAGCGCGAGGTCGAGCACGACGGTGCGGCCCGCGTTCAGGAACAGCTCGGGGAACAGCGAGGTGCCGCGGCCGGAGGCGGCCAGCACCAGGTCGGCCTCGCGCAGGGCCCGCTCGAGCCCCTCGGCCTCGACGGCCTCCGCGCCGTGGCGCTCGGCGAAGCCCGCCGCCCGCCCGGACGGCGAGAAGACCTGCATCCGGGAGACGCCGCGTCGCGCCAGCTCCGACAGCCCCAGCCGGGCGTAGGCGCCGGTGCCGACGATCAGCACGCTGCGGCCCTCGAAACCGCCGAGCTGCATCCCGGCGCGGTCCAGCGCGACGGCGGCGCCGGAGCGACCCGCGGCGCCGACGGGGGCCTGGGTGGCGACGCTCTTGGCGCAGCGGAAGCCGTGCTGGAAGAGGTCGTGGAGCATCGAGGTGGTGCGACCGGCGCGGCGCGCGGCCTCGTAGGCCTGCTTCACCTGGCCGGAGATCTCGGCCTCGCCCATCACGATCGACCGCAGCCCCGAGGTGACCTCGAACAGGTGCTGCGGGACGGGGGCGTCCATCGCGGCGTCGAAGCAGAGGGAGACCACCTCGCGGTCCAGGCCGCTGGTGCGGGAGACCGCGTCGATCACGAGCTCGACGCCCTCGTGGAAGCGCTCGGTGTCGAGGTAGACCTCGAGCCGGTTGCAGGTGCTGAGCACCACCGCTCCGGAGACGACGGGCGGGGCGCCGATGGTCCCGGCGCGCTCGGCCTGCAGCTCCTCGAGCGCCTCGGGCAGGGACTCCGCACCCCGGGTCAGGGCGTCGAGCATCTCGAGGTCGAGATGCTCGTGGGAGGCACGGAGAGCAGCGAGCATGATCCTCAGTCTAGGCACGTCCGCCCCTCGCTCCGCCCCCGGAGGACCTGTCTGGCGACGCCGCGCGCGAACGTGTGCACAATGGGGGCGTCATGAACCAGAACCCCATGTCAGAGCCCATTTTTGCCGACGGTGCGTCAGATCGATCGCGACACCTGTCAGCATCCGGGAACGCCGCAGGCCCCGGGCTCGCCACCGCTGCCGCACCCCTTGCCGAGACCCCTTCGACGCACCCCCTCACGGGCCCCGGATCGCTCCCCGAGGAGCATCCCGCGCGCCGCTCCGCCGTCGACGGCGGCGTGGCCGACGCCTCACTGCTGCAGGAGCTGCGCGGCGTGAGGAGCGACACACCGAGCGTGTGGTTCATGCGTCAGGCGGGGCGCTCGCTGCCCGAGTACCGGGCGCTGCGCGAGGGCACCACGATGCTCGACTCCTGCGTCCGCCCCGACATGGCCGCGGAGATCACGCTCCAGCCGGTGCGCCGCCACGGCGTGGACGCCGGGATCTTCTTCTCGGACATCGTCGTCCCCGCCCGCCTCGCCGGGCTCGGCGTCGAGATCCGCCCGGGCGTCGGCCCGGTCTTCGACCATCCCGTGCGCACCGAGGCCGACATCGAGGCGCTGCCCCCGCTCGGCGACGACTACGAGGAGGCGCTCGCCCCGATCCGCGAGGCGGTGCGCCTGACCGTGGCGGAGCTCGGCACCACGCCCCTGATCGGCTTCGCCGGCGCCCCCTTCACCGTCGCGAGCTACATGGTCGAGGGCGGCCCCAGCCGTGACCACCTGCGCACCCGCGCGCTGATGCGCTCGCGCCCGGACCTGTGGGAGCGCCTGGCGACCTGGGTCGCGGAGCTGTCGGGCCGCTTCCTGCGGGCCCAGGTCCTCGCGGGCGCCTCCGCGGTGCAGCTGTTCGACTCCTGGGTGGGCGCGCTCGGGCAGGAGCAGTACCTCGAGCACGTGCAGGCCCATTCCGCCGCTGCGCTCGCCCATGTCTCCGACCTCCCCGTGCCGCGGATCCACTTCGGCGTCGGGGCCGCGCACCTGCTGCTGCCGATGCTCGGCGCCGGCGCGACCGCGATGGGCGTGGACCACCGCCTGCGCCTGGACCGGGCGCTGGAGGTCCTCCCCGCCGGCACCCCGGTGCAGGGCAACATCGACCCCGCGGTCCTGTTCACCTCGGAGGAGGCGCGCTTCGCGGAGGCGCGCGGCGTGCTCGAGGCGGGCGCGGCCGCGGCCGGGCACGTGGTGAACCTCGGCCACGGCGTCCCGCCGGACACGGACCCGCAGGTCCTCACCGACCTGGTCGCCTTCCTCCACTCCCAGCGCGTCCCGCGCGCCGCGGAGGCGCCCGAGGCATGAGCGCCCGGATCCTCGTCGTCGGCGGCGGCCTCGCGGGGCTGCTCGCCGCCCGACGCCACCAGCGCGCGGGGCACCGCGTGGTGCTGCTCGAGGCCGAGGACCGCCTCGGCGGCGCGGTCGCGGAGCTCGCCCTCCCGGGCGCCGGCGACCTCGCCCTGAACGCGGGCGCGGAGGCGTACTCGACCGCCTCCGGCGCGGTCGACGCGCTGGTCGCGCAGCTAGGGCTCGCAGATCGGATCGTCTCCCCGCGCGAGGGGCTCGGCAGCCGGATCGTCTCCGCCGCCGGGGTGCACCGCGCCCCGGCCGGCGCCCTGCTCGGGGTGCCCGGCCGACCGCTCGCCGCCGACGTCCGCGCCGTGCTCGGCTGGCCGGGGGCGCTGCGCGCGGCGCTCGAGCCCCTGCTGCCCGCCCGCGTCGGCGCACGGCCCGGGGCGACCGTCGCCGAGACGGTGGGACGCCGGATGGGCCGACGGGCGCTCGAGCGGCTCGTCGCCCCGATCGTCGGCGGGGTGCACTCCGCCGATCCGGCCGAGCTCGAGCTCGCCGCCGCCTCCCCGCAGCTCGCGACGGGCCTGGCCGAGCACGGCTCGCTGGTGCGGACCGTGCGCCGCCTGCGCGGCGGGGGACGACGGGGCGACGCCGGCCGCACGGCCGGCGCGAGCGCCGGGACCCGTGTGCACGCCCTCGCCCCGACCATGGCGGCCCTTCCCGCGGCGCTGCGCGAGGAGCTGCTCGCCGCGGGCGGGATCGTGCGCACCGGCGTGGAGGTCACGGGCCTGGACCGCGAGGGCGAGCCGTGGCGGGTCCGCACCGCCCGAGGCGAGCAGCTCGAGGCCGACCGCCTCGTGCTGGCCTGCCCTCCTGACACCGCCCGCGTCCTGCTCGCCGGGGCCGCGCCGGAGATCGCGGAGGCGATCCCGGAGACCCCGTCGGCCGCGGTGCGGCTGGTCGCCCTGGTGCTGGACGCCCCCGCCCTGGACGCCCATCCCTCGGGGACCGGGGCCCTCGTCGCGCCAGGCACCCCGGGGATCCGCGCGAAGGCCCTCACCCATGCGAGCGCCAAGTGGGAGCACGTCGAGCGCGCGCTGCGCGAGGCCCTCCCGTCGGCCGCCTCCCCGCACCTGGTGCGCCTCTCCTACGGCCGTCCCAGCGAACAGCTGCCGGAGCGGGAGGAGATCGTCGACCTCGCCCTCGCCGACGCCTCCGCGATCCTCCGCACCCCGCTCACCCGCTCCCGGCTCGCGGACTCCGCCGTGATCGACTGGGACCGGGCGATGCGCCGGCCCCGCCCCGGCCACCGCGCCGCCCTCGACGCGCTCGCGGCGCTGCTCGAGGCGCGGGACGACCTCGAGCTCGTCGGCTCCTGGCGGGCCGGCACCGGCCTCGACGCGATCGTCCGCGCCGAGGACGGACGCGCCGAGGACGCCTCCGCCCCGCAGACCACCCCGATCTCTCCCACCGCTCCCACGGAAGGAACCCCACGATGAACGACACCCCCGCCTCGACCCCCGAGCAGCTCGCGCAGACCACCCGGTACACGAGCTACACCGTGTTCCGCCGCCTCTCGGGCCTGACCGAGGACGGCGAGCTCACCGCCGCCCAGGTCGCCGAGGCGCTCGCCCAGACGGTCCCACTGATCGAGTCTGCCAGCGATGGAGGAGTCGAGATCCTCGGCTTCTACGACGTCTCCGGCTTCCGCGCCGAGGACGACCTGATGCTATGGCTCGCCGCCGAGGACCCCGAGGCGCTGCAGCGCGGCCTGCGCGAGTTCGAGCGCTCCCTGGTCGGCACCTGGCTGCACCGCGAGTGGTCGTCGGTCGGCGTGCACCGCATGGCCGAGTTCGCCAAGGGCCACGTCCCCTCGTTCATGGTCCCGAGCGCGACGCGCAAGCAGTGGATCACCGTGTACCCCTTCGTGCGCAGCTACGAGTGGTACCTGCTGCCCGACGAGGAGCGCAATCGCATGCTGCGCGAGCACGGCCTGCTGGGCCGGGACTACCCGCAGGTGAACGCCAACACGGTCGCCGCCTTCGCACTCGGCGACTACGAGTGGCTGCTCTCCTTCGAGGCCGATGATCTGCACGACCTCGTCGACATGATGCGCCACCTGCGCTACTCCGATGCGCGCCTGCACGTGCGCGACGAGCTCCCCTTCCACACCGGCCGCCGCCTCGAGGACCTCGAGGACGTCGCCGCGCTCCTGGCCTGATCCCGGACGCCTCCCTGCCCGCACGACCTTCACCGAGGACCACACCATGACCGACACCACCACCCATATGCCCGCGCCGCGCACCGCGGCCCCCGACTCCCCCACCCATGCGCGACGCGGCGAGGCCCGTCCCTTCGACGCGATCCTGTTCTCCTCCTTCGGCGGCCCCGACGGGCAGGACGACGTCATCCCCTTCCTGCGCAACGTCACCCGCGGTCGCGGGATCCCCGACGAGCGGCTGGAGGAGGTCGCGGGCCACTACCGCGCTCTCGGCGGACGCAGCCCGATCACCGAGCAGAACGAGGCGATGATCGCCGCGCTCGCGGAGGAGCTCGCCCGCCGCGACGTGGATCTGCCGATCTACTTCGGCAACCGCAACTGGGCGCCCTACAACGCCGAGGCCGTCCGCGCTCTGCACGCCGACGGCCACCGCCACGCACTCGGTCTCGTCACCAGCGCGTACTCCTCGTACTCCTCCTGCCGGCAATACCGGGAGGACTTCGGCATGGTGCTCGAGGAGACCGGTCTGGCCGGCGAGGTCACCATCGACAAGGTCCGCGTCTACTTCAACCACCCCGGGTTCCTCGCGCCGGTGGTCGACGGCGTCGAGGCCGCACTGGCGAGCCTCGCCTCCGAGGGCCACGACAGCGAGCGCATCGCGGTGCTCTTCTCCACCCACTCGGTGCCCACGGCGATGGCCGAGGCCTCCGGGCCGGAGGAGACGCGGTTCGAGGGATCCGGCGGCTGGTACGTCGAGCAGCATCTCGCCGCCTGCCGATGGGTGATGGACCAGCTGCACGACGATGCCCCCGAGCTTCCCGACTGGCAGCTCGTCTACCAGTCCCGCTCCGGGGCGCCGCACATCCCGTGGCTCGAGCCGGACGTGAACGACGTCATCGCCCGGCTCGCCGAGGAGGACTCCGTCGACGCGGTCGTCGTCGTCCCCATCGGCTTCGTCACCGATCATGTGGAGGTCGTCTGGGACCTGGACACCGAGGCGAAGGAGACCGCCGAGGAGAAGGGCCTCGCCTTCCGCCGCGTCGCCACTTCCGGGGAGGATCCCCGCTTCATCGCCGCCCTCGCGGATCTCGTCCAGGAGCGGCTGGACGAGTCCTTCCCGCGACGGGTGGTCACTGATTTCGGGGGCACCCCGGACGTGTGCGGGACGAACTGCTGCGCAGGACGCATCTGCCGTCCCACCACCAGCGCGGTGGACTCCGCGTCGGACGTCGAGCGGGCCCGGGCCGAGCGCCGCGCCGCGGCCGGCGACGGCCAGGCGGGCACAGGATCCCTCTCGTGACCGCGTCCCCGCTCCGGCTCGGCACCCGCGCCTCCGAGCTCGCGCTCACGCAGTCCGGGCACGTCGGCGCCGCGGTCGTGGAGGGCACGGGTCACGAGGTCGAGCTGGTGCACGTGAGCACCCATGGCGACCGCGACCGCACAAGCCCTCTCGCCCAGATCGGCGGCACCGGCGTGTTCGTCACCGCCGTGCGACAGGCGCTGCTGGACGGCGAGGTCGATGTGGTGGTCCATTCCTGGAAGGACCTGCCCACCGCGCCGCTGGACGAGATCACGCTCGCCTGCTCGCCCGTGCGGGAGGACCCGCGCGATGCGCTGTGCGCCCGTGACGGGATGACCCTCGCGCAGCTCCCGGCCGGGGCGCGGGTGGGCACCGGCTCCCCGCGTCGCGGCGCGCAGCTGCTGCGGGCGCGGCCCGATCTCGAGGTCGTGGGGATCCGCGGCAATGTCGAGACCCGCCTGAACCGAGCGCTCGGGAAGGACGCGGACCTCGATGCCGTGGTGCTCGCCGCCTCGGGGCTGCGCCGCGTGGGCAGGGAGGCCGTGATCAGCGAGCTCCTGCCGGTCGAGGTCATGCTGCCCGCCCCCGCCCAGGGCGCGCTCGCGGTCGAGGCGACCACCGCCGCGCTCGCGCCGTCGCCCTGGTTCGCCGAGCGGCTCGCGGCGGTCGACGACGCGGCCACCCGCGCCGCGGTCACGGCGGAGCGGTCCCTGCTGCGGGCGCTCGAGGCGGGCTGCTCCGCCCCGGTCGCCGCGTACGCGGTGCTGGAGCCGGGCGCGGAGCCCGGCCCGGGGCCCGATACGGCGCCCGCCGCCACGCAGGTCCTGCGCCTGCGCGCCCTCGCGATCCGTCCCGACGGGACGCACGTCGTCGAGGGCGAGGCCCGGGTGGACCTGGACCTCGCCGCCGATGCGCTCTCCGGGCCGGGCTCGGTCCCGGTCGAGCTCGGCCAGGAGCTCGCCGCGGACCTGCTCTCCCGCGGCGCCGGCGAGATCCTCGCGGAGGCCCGCGCCTGATGCCCTCCGCCGAGATGCCCTCCTCCCCGCCCCGCGCCGCCGGGCCCGTGCTGGTCACGCGCCCGGCGGGGCGGGGCGAGCATCTCGCGAGCCTGCTCGAGGCGGAGGGGCTCACGGCCGAGCACGCCCCGCTGACCCGCCTCGTCCCGAGCACCGGCGAGGAGCTCGAGGCCGCCCTCGAGCAGCTCGCCGCGGGCGCGTTCACGCATCTCGTGGTCACCTCCCGCACCGCCGCAGAGCGCCTCGCCGGGGCGGAGGCTCCCTTCGAGACGGCGGTCATCGCCGTCGGAGGGGGCACCGCCGAGACCCTGCGGGCGGCGGGTCTCTCCCCGACCGCCGTGGCCGACGGCTCCGGTACGGCGCTCGTCGCCGCGATGCCGCCCGCCGCCCCGGGCGACCGAGTGCTGCTGCCCGCCTCGGCCGCCGCCTCCCGCACCGTCCCCGAGGGGCTGCGCGCGGCCGGCTACGAGGTGGTGGAGGTCGAGGCCTACCGTCCCGAGCCCGTGGACCCGCCCCCGGCGGTCGCGGAGTCCCTGGCCGCAGGGCGGTACGCGGCGATCGTGCTGACCAGCCCGATGATCGCCCGACGCGCCGCCGAGCTCGGCGTGCACCCCGCCACCGCGGTGATCGCCATCGGCGACCCGACCGCCGAGGCCGTCCGCGCGGCCGGCCTCGGCCCCCTCCACCAGGCCGCCGCCCCGACCGACGAGGCGCTCGTCGCGGCCGTCCTCGAGGCGCTCGACGCGGCGCCGCACGAGCCGCCCCCGTCAGGCCCCGCCGCTCCGAGCCCCGCCCCGTCGGCCGCCCACCCCTCGCACCCCCGATCGAAGGAGACCCGATGACCCAGCCGACCCTCCCCGGACCGATCGACCGCCCTCGCCGCCTGCGCAGCAGCGCCGTGATGCGCTCCCTGGTGCGGGAGCACGCCCTCCGGCCCGCCGACCTCGTGCTGCCGATGTTCGTGCGCGAGGGCGCGCGCGAGAACCGGCCGGTGTCCTCGATGCCCGGCGTCGAGCAGCACACGATGGACTCCCTGGTCCGCGCCGCGACCGAGGCGGCCGAGCGCGGCGTCGGCGGCGTGATGCTCTTCGGCGTGCCCGAGCACAAGGACGCCGTCGGCTCCGGCGCCACCGACCCGGACGGGATCCTGAACCTCGCCCTGGCCCGCCTGCGCGCCGAGCTCGGCGATCGGACCGTGATCATGGCCGACCTGTGCCTGGACGAGTTCACCGACCACGGCCACTGCGGCGTGCTGGACGCCGACGGCCGGGTCGACAACGACGCGACGCTCGTGCGCTACCGCGAGATGGCCCTCGCGCAGGCCGAGGCCGGCGCGCACCTGCTGGGGCCGTCGGGGATGATGGACGGCCAGATCGCCGCGATCCGCGATGCGCTCGATGCCGAAGGGCATCTCGAGACCGCGCTCTTCGCCTACACCGCGAAGTACGCCTCCGCCTTCTACGGCCCGTTCCGCGAGGCCGTGGACTCGTCCCTGCAGGGCGATCGCCGCACCTACCAGCAGGATCCCGCCAACGGCCGCGAGGCGCTGCGCGAGCTGGAGCTCGACGTCGCCGAGGGCGCGGACCTCGTCATGGTCAAGCCCGGCCTGCCCTATCTCGACGTACTGAAGGACGTCGCCGCCGCCTCCCCCGTCCCCGTCGGCGCCTACCAGGTCTCCGGCGAGTACGCGATGATCGAGGCGGCCGCGGCGAACGGCTGGATCGACCGTGACCGCACCGTGCTCGAGTCGCTGCTGGCCTTCCGCCGCGCCGGTGCCTCGACCGTCCTGACCTATTACGCGAGCGAGGTCGCGGGCTGGTTCCAGCAGGGCCTGCCCCCGCACCTGCGCGAGTTCGCCTGAGCCGCAGCCCGGCCCGCGCCCGTCGGCGCGCCCGCCGTGCCGCGGCCCGGCGCCGCACCATCACCCGTCGTCCCCCGCCCCATATGCAGAGGAGCCCCGCATGACCCCCTCGACCACCCTCTCCGCCGATCTCTTCGACCGCGCCCGCCGCGTCATCCCCTCCGGCGTGAACTCGCCCGTGCGCGCCTTCGGCTCCGTCGGCGGCACGCCCCCGTTCCTCACCAGCGCGAAGGGCGCCCTGCTCACGGACGCGGACGGCAACGAGTACGTGGACCTGGTCGGCTCCTGGGGTCCGATGATCCTCGGCCACGCCCATGACGGCGTGGTCGAGGCGGTGCGGGAGGCGGCCGGTCGCGGCCTGTCCTTCGGCGCCCCGCAGGCCGGGGAGGTCACCCTCGCCGAGGAGGTCTCAGGTCGCATCGGCCCCGTCGAGCAGCTGCGCCTGGTCAACTCCGGCACCGAGGCGACGATGAGCGCGCTGCGCGTGGCCCGCGCCGCGACCGGCCGCGACGTGGTCGTGAAGTTCGCCGGCTGCTATCACGGGCACGTCGACGCCCTGCTGGCCGAGGCGGGCAGCGGGGTCGCGACCTTCGCCATGCCGGGCTCGGCCGGCGTCACCGCCGCGACCGCGAAGGACACGGTCGTGCTGCCCTACGGCGACCGCGAGGCCGTCACGTCCCTGTTCGCCGAGCGCGGCGGCGAGATCGCCGCGATCATCACCGAAGCGGCGCCCGCGAACATGGGCGTCGTCCCGCCGCTGGCGGAGGACGGCGTCGGCTTCAACCGCTTCCTCGCCGACACCGCCCACGCCGCGGGCGCGCTGCTGATCAGCGACGAGGTGCTCACCGGCTTCCGCGCGAGCCGTGAGGGGCACTACGGGGTCGACGGCCCGCGCGGCACCGGCGAGGACTGGGCTCCGGACCTGATGACCTTCGGCAAGGTGATCGGCGGCGGCCTGCCCGTCGGCGCCTTCGGCGGGCGCGAGGACCTGATGGGCCTGCTCGCCCCGGCCGGACCCGTCTACCAGGCCGGCACCCTGTCGGGGAACCCGCTCGCGACCGCGGCGGGGCTGGCGACCTTCGCCGGGCTCGACGACGCGGCCTACGAGACGCTCGGCCGCGCCTCGAACGCGCTGCAGCAGCTGGTCGCCGACGCGCTGACCGCCGAGGGCGTCCCGCACGTGGTCCAGACCGCCGGCACCCTGTTCTCGGTGTTCTTCCGCGGTGAGCCGGTCAGGACCTACGACGACGCGAAGGCGCAGGACACCGACGCGTTCACCCGCTTCTTCCACGCGATGCTCGAGGGCGGGGTGTACCTCCCTCCCTCGGCCTTCGAGGCCTGGTTCGTCTCCACCGCCCACACCGACCAGGTCCTCGACCGGATCGCGTCGGTGCTGCCGGCGGCGGCGAAGGCGGCCGCACGGGGCTGAGAGCGCGAGACGTCACGCGGTGCCGTGCCCGGGGAGTTCTCCCCATCGCTCTCGTGCAGGGCTCGCTCTACCATCGGACCGACGACGCGTGACGCGACAGATCGCACGGTGCCGAGGGGGCACGGAACCGCGCGCGGGACGAGACGGGGGATCCCATGGCCTTCATCGGCATGAGCACCGACCAGGCATCGGCGCAGGCAGAGCGCACCGACACCGGTGCTCAGCAGCTGGAGCAGCTGGCCGAGGAGCTGGGCTCGGCCGTCGTGCGCAGTTCGGAGTTCTGGATCGGTGCCGATGCAGAGGCATTCCGCGCCTCGTGGAGCTCGACGGCGCAGGCGCTCCGCACCGCCGCAGGAGATCTGATCACTCGCAGCGGCGAGCTGTCCCAGCACCGCGACGAGCAGGAGAGCGCCTCCGAGAGCGACGGGACTGCTGCCTCCTCCGGCGCGGGCGACGAGGCCGGGTCGGCGACGGGCCCCTCGGCACAGGACGGCCCCAATGCACCTGGCGAGGAGCCGTACTACGGCAAGGTCGATCCGGAGGTCGCCGAGCGCTGGGAGTCGATGAGCAAGGAGGACCGCGAAGCGGTCGCCCGAGCGATCATCGAGGAGGAGCTGGAGCAGTACGGGATCGAGGACGTGCCCATCGATTTCGCCCTGACCGACGGGAACGGCCTGTGGTCGTTCGGCGAGGAAGGACACTCGATCTCGATCAACGGCAGCGTCCTGGACACCCCGCGCCTGCTGCACACCCTCGCTCACGAGGCCCGTCACGCCGCACAGTGGGAGGCCGTACAGGATACGGAGCCCGGGTTCTGGGACTGGCTGCCCGGCGTGGATTCCACCGCGGACGACTACGAGCGCCTCGAGGAGGAGCACGGCTTCACCCGGGAGGAGATCGACTCCTGGCGTGAGCACTGGGAGGCCTCCGAGGAGGAGAAGGATCCGTATTACGACAGGTCCGTCGAGGTCGATGCCCGTAACGCCGGGGCAGAGTTCTCCGAGGAGCTGACGATGGAGGATCTCGACCGATACGAGGAGCGGGCAGGGGTCCGATGAGGAACACTCTGATGAGCAGTGCCGAGCGTCCTGACACCGACCACCACGAGGAGCGACGATGACCCCCTCCCCGAGCCGCCGGAGACTGCTCGGCGCGAGCCTGCTGCCCGCGGCGCTCTCCCTCGTCGGCTGCGGATCCTTCGGCGGCGGCGACGAGCCCTCGCAGGACCCGGTCACCGCCGACGGACCGGGGGAGACGCAGACGGTCGCGTCGCCGGATCGCTGCCTGTCGGACGAGGACGCGTCACGCCGGGAGCGCCCCGAGCCGCCCGCGCGCGCGGACGCCGGCCCGGAGAACGAGGCGATCCCGGACCGGCCGCTGTCGGAGTACGGCCTGGCCCTGTTCGCGGGCGGGGAACGGATCGCCGCCCAGCAGACCTCGGACGCGCTGATGCTCGGAGAGTCGGACACCTTCGGGACCGTCGTGTGGAGCACCGCCGACGGCACGATCCTCGAACGGCTCGACAACGGCCTGGTCGGTGCGATCGCCGCGGACGCCCGCGGACGGCTCGCGATCGGCGGTGTCACGACCGCCGAGCTCCGCGAGGCGGACGGCGAGGTGCTGAAGGTGCTGACCGGCGGCGAGGAGCCCTTCGGCCCCCGGATCGGGAATCGGGTCGGCGATCTCGCCCTCACCGCCGACGGCACCCGCCTGGTGGTGCTCGGCGCCGACGGGCGCGTCACGATCTGGCACCTCGAGGACGAGACCTGCGAGGTCGAGCACGAGATCGCTGCGGAGCTCGGGACGGTGATCGCGCTCAGCCTCTCCCCCGCCGACGACACGCTCGCCCTCTGCGCCGAGGACGGCACGGTCGAGCTCTGGGACCCGCACGCCGGGACGCGCACGGGCACCGGGCCGGACCTCCCCGGGACGGTCGCCGGGCTGGCGCACGCCGAGGACGGCACGCTGATCCTCGCCGCCGACGGGGAGCGCGCCCTCCACGCCCTGGCCCCGTCCGGCGAGGTGGCCACCGGACCGGCTCTCTCCGCGGAGGGCCCGTACTGGGTGGCCGCAGGGGCGGGGGGACGTGTCGCCGCCGTCGGCCGGGGCGACAACCGGGTCCTGCTCTGGGAGCGCGAGACCGACGGGACCGTCGAGCTCCCCGTCGTGCGCGGATCCGCAGGCCGGCTCGTGTTCTCCTCCGACGGCAGGACTCTGTACAGCGCCTCCCCGTCCCAGGGCGTCGTCGCCTGGTCCGGAGGCGAGTCCTGGAACAGCTTCGAGACGCCCTGATGCTCCTGACGCACCGACCGACATGGACCTCCTCCGCCTCCACGGCTCTCCCACCTGACCCGCGAAAGGACACACGATGTCCCTGAACGACCTCGTCGAGGCCTACGCCCTGGACCCGACGGCCGAGGGTCTTCACGACCTGCAGGCCGGGATCATGGCGGCTCCCCGCTACGACCCCCTGCTCTCAGTCTCCCGGGCGGTGGTCCCGCTGCTGCGCGACGGGAAGCACCAGGAGATCGTCGACCTGATCCGCTCGTGGATGCCCGGCGCGCTCCTGAGCCCGTCGGCGCACGGCTACCTCGCCAAGGCGCTCACCGAGCTGGGCGACGCCGAGGCAGGCCGCATCGAGGCGAAGTTCTCCCGGCTCGCGCTCGACAGCATCGCGGCCTCGGGCAGCGGCTCCGAGGAGGAGCCGTGCTCGGTGCTCCGCATCGAGGACGAGTACGACATCCTGCGCGCCTCCTCGCAGCGCCCGACCGCCCAGCGGCAGGTCTCCGACGAGCGCGGACAGTTCGACGTCCACACCCTCGAGGACGGCGGCGAGGTGTGGTTCCGGCTGCTCTGGCTCGCCCCGTCGGCCGCCGTGCAGGAGGACGAGGCCGGAGACGCCCCGGAGAACTGAGCTCCGTCCACAGGGGAGGACTCCCCATGTCGCCGACCGCCGAGGTCCCCTAGTGTCGATCCCGGGACGGAACGAAAGGGGAGGCCATGGGGCTCATCGGCATGGACACCGCGCAGGGCGAGGCCCACGCCGAGCGCCTGCGCGCTGCCGGCGAACGGCTCGAGGAGCGGCACGACCTGCTCGTTGCGCTCGTGGGGGCGAGCGAGGCGATCTGGCGAGGGCCGGATGCGGACCGCTTCCGCGCGGACTGGAGCACCGGTGCATCGCGGCTGCTGCGCGAGCAGTGCACCGCGCTCGGGGCCGCCGCGACGCTGCTCGAGGAGGAGGCGGATCAGCAGGAGACCGCCTCGCAGGACGAGAACGGCAGGGGTGAGAGCAGCAGCAGCGGGGTCAGCTCCTCCGGCAGCGCATCGGGACGTGGCCGCCGCGCCGGCGGCGACGGGGACGGGACGGTGAGCCAGGAGGTCGCCGACGCCTGGACCGCGATGGACCCGCCTGAGCAGAAGCGGGTCCTCCGGGAGATCGTCGCCCAGGAGCTCGAGCGTCAGGGTGTCGACGACGTGCCCGTCTACTTCGACGATCTGTCGGAGGACGGAGCCCTCGGCTGCTGGTACGAGTTCGACATCCGGCATCCCCTGCGCGGGGAGCACATCCAGATCGACAGCACGTCCCTCGAGGACCCGGACTCCCTCAACACCGCCGTCCACGAGGCCCGCCATGCCGCACAGGACAACTGGATCGAGGAGACCGACGAACCTCCCGCATGGCAATTCTGGCGGGAGGACCACAGCGCGGCGGAGTACGAGCGCATCAAGGAGGAGTACGGGGTCACCAAGGAGGAGATCGAGGCCTGGCGCGAGAACGACAAGGACTACACGGAATTCCCGGAGGACCAGCCGGGCGAGGACGCCCCGCAGTCGGAGAAGGACGCCTGGAACGAGGAGTACGAGGCGTACCGGGAACAGCCGCTCGAGGACGATGCCTTCGACGAGGGCGACGAGTTCGCCGAGGACATCACTCTCGAGGAGCTCCGGCAGTACCAGCTCGATGCCGGCGTCCCGGTCATCTCATGAGCGTCCCTGCGCTGAGACCGCTCCCCGGTTCCCCTTCGAGGCGGTGATGCCATGATCCTCTCCAGTGACAGGCTCGCGCTGCCGCGACGCCGCTGGCTGCTCGGGGCTGCGGCCCTGCCGGCGGCGCTGCTGCTGCCCGGTTGCGGGAGTAGCCCCGAGGTGGGCAGCTGCCTCGGACCGGACGAGGAGGTGCCGGAGCCGGAGCCGCCCCGCCTGCCACGAGGTGCCCGCGTCCGGCCCAAGATGCCGCGGGAGGGGCGCTATTTCGAGGACCAGAGTCCCGCCGTCTCCCCCGACGGCACCCTCATCGCCGCCTGCGAGGCCCCGGACCGCTACCAGCTCGACCTCGCCGACACCCACGGCGTGCTGCTGTGGGACACGCGCACCGGGGAGATCGTGCGTCGGCTGAAGCCCCGCGCCATCGGGCCGCTGTCCTGGCACCCGAACGGATCGCGCCTCGCGGTCGGCGACGCCCTCCACGTCGCGGAGGTGGATGTCGAGGGCACTCTGCTGCGGAACCTCGTGGGCAATGCGGAACCTCGTGGGACTGCCGCGCGGATCCTCGACGTCGCCTACAGCCCGGACGGATCGCTGCTGGCGGCCTCGGCGAGCGACGGCGCCGTCCGGCTGTACTCGACCTCCGCGGACAGCTGCACCGGCACCCGGGTCCTCACCCCGGGAACTCGTCGACAGAGGACCGTGGCGTTCTCGCCCGACGGCGCACGCCTCGCCGTCGGCGGCGTCGCGCTGACGGGCGCCGACGAGGGCGGGAATCCGACCGGCCTGTGGGATCCGCACAGCGGCCGGCGTGAGGAGGTCCTCGACGGGGTCGACGGGGTGGTGCTCGGGCTCGGGTACGGCGGGGACGGCGCCCTGGTCCAGGTGCTCGATGCCCCGTCCTCGATCACCGTGCATGCGCCCGACGGCGCGACGAGCACGGGCCCGCCGGTGGGCTCGGCGCGGTTCAGGGACCTGGCCGTCGGTGCGGGATCCCGGGTCGCGGTGCTCAGTGCGTCGGGCACCCTCCAGCTGTGGGATCGGGACAGCGACGAGCAGGAGACGCTCGAGATGTCGCTCCTGGAGAGGATCTGCTGGTCCCCGGACGAGGCGACGCTCTACACGCTGAGCGAGTCGGAAGGGATCTCTGCCTGGGACCGGACGGAGTGGCGGCAGTTCGAGCTGCCGTGAGCACATCCGCCGTGACGTGCTGCGGTGGTGTCACTGCGGTGACGAGCTAACTCCCCGTCGGCTTCCGCGGCGACATCGGCCACGTCGGGTCGGCCGATTCCGGGGAGTCGATCGGTCCCGTCGGCCCGGCCGGTCCCCCAGGGCATGCCGCTCCTGTCGGTCCGTCAGGTTCTCGAGTGCACGCCCGTCCCGGGGCATCGGCCGGCTCCTGCGGTGCTGTCCCGTCCGTCGGCAGCTGCAAAGCCTGTTCCCTCGGCCCTGGATCTGGGGGCTCCACGCGATGAGTCAGCGACGCCGAGCGGGTCCGTCGGGTGGTGCCGAGCCGCGTCGTCCACTCCACCACGTGCCCGTCGACCGCCGGGTCCCCGACCCGCTCCACGCTCGCCAGCTGCTGCTCCTTGTCGTTGCAGTAGGCGCAGACCCCCTGCCCGTTCTCCAGGCAGGTGCATCCCCCGGCAGCGTGGGGCCGGATGTGGTCGATGTGGCGGATCGGGGCGTTGCAGTGGGGGCCGCGACAGGTCCGGTCGCGCAGACGGATGAACCGGGCGAGCGCGGACGGGAAGGCCCGCGCCCGGGATTCGACGGCGACCAGTTCCTCGGTCCTCGGGTGCTCGTACAGCTTTCGCAACACGGCGCGCAGTGCCGGACCGTCGGGACCGAGCGGGTCCTCGTCCGTGCCCGCGATCGCGTCGAGCGGATCGCGCAGACTCTCCCTCACCGCCTCGGCGGGAACCGTGCCGTAGCCCTCGATCTGGGCGAGGTCGCCCGTGCCGGGGTCCAGGAGCACGTGGTCGGTGATGATCACGCCGATGTCCAGCGTCACCGGCTCCATGCTCCCGCTGCGGCCGATCAGGGTGTCCACGAAGGTGTCAGCCTGGATGGCCTGATGCCCGCGGCGGTCGCCGGCAGTGCGCAGCCGCTCGGCCTCGAGGGAGAGACGCTTGCGGATCAGGGCCGCGTCCAGCGCGGTGACGTGTGCCGTCACCGTCGCCATGCCGTGCTCGCCGCGGCGCACCGTCACGTGCCGCTCCCGCTTGGCGTGCTGGTGGCGCCGCGCCTCGCCGTCCGGGTCGGCGAGGGAGATCGCGGCGGCGCGGGCGTCGGCCCACTCCTCGGAGCCGGCACCGTCGAGATAGGGCAGGCGCTCCCCGAGCAGCCGGTCCGCCTCACGGCGCTGGGCCGGGGTGAGCGGGGCGAAGGAGCGGGCAGTGCGATAGGCGTCCTCGGTGGTGACCTGGGAGTCCGCGAGGGCGGAGAGCATCACGGGCATGTCCGCCACGAGCCGACGCCGGGCGGCGAGCGAGCGGGAGGCGGATGCCGGGGAGCGGCGGGTGAGCATCGAGACCTCACGGGCCGCCTCCCGGGAGGCCGCGCGCAGCAGCTGCGCGGGCGGGGTCTCCTCCCCAGCCTCCTGCGCGGCGTGCGCCCTCGCCTCGGACTGCCTGCGCAGGGCGAGGGAGTCGGCGAGCGCGACGACGGCGCGGGTCTCGAGCGCGTCGATCGCGCTGCGCAGGGAATGCAGGCTGCCGATCACGTCGCGGAACGCCTCGGCCGACGGATCCGCGGGGGCGAACAGCTCCAGCGGGAACCCGGTGAGGGCGCTCAGCACATGAGCGCGGTCGCCGAGCTCCTCGGCGAGCGCCCCGGGACCTCCCGCACGCACGGCCTCGATCAGCTGCTGGTGGGGATCACCAGCAGCCGCGCCGAGGTCCTGCACTGCGAGAGTCATGGCCCTATTCTTCCGGCCCCCACCGACAAAGGAAAGGCCCGCAGAAGAATGTGGATAACGCCGATCAGGGAGAAGCCGTCGCACACACACCTGCCCGCCGATCCGACCATATGTGCAGGCCAAAGACATTCCACTCGGACCCGAGCGTCACGTCCTGAAACGCATCCACACACCACTCGGACACTCCACCGAATGCGACGCGAGAATGTGGATAACCACCCTCTGTGGAGGAAAGGTCGCGGGTGCCGCACCTCGAATGCGACGGCAGATGACAGCGCGCTCGACACCGCCGGACCGGTCCCGCAGGCTGGTCCCACAGCACCCGTTCGACACCACCGCTTCGTAGCTCAGCCCGGTAGAGCACCTCCCTCATGAGGAGTGGGTCGCAGGTTCGAATCCTGCCGGAGCGTCTCCCCCTCCCCGTACCCTCGAGGACGACCTCACGCCGCCGACCCGAGGACCTCATGCGCCGTCGCACCACCACCCGCCCGCCCGTCCTCGAGCGCCTGGTCCTTCCCGACCTCGAGGAGGCGGACGCCGCACAGCTGAACGCCCAGGACCGGCACGACGGCCTGCGCCTCGTCGGCGCCGATCTCACCGGGGCGGACCTCACCGGCGCGACCTTCACCGAGTGCGAGCTGGTCGACGTCACCGCGCACACCACCGTGCTCCAGCACACCCGGCTGCTCGAGACCCGGATCGAGCGCCTGAACGCCCCGGTGCTGGATGCGACCCGCTCCACCTGGCGCGACGTCGAGCTGGTCGGCTCGCGGATCGGGGCGCTGGACGTCTACGACGCCGAGATCCGCTCCACCCGCATCACCGGCACGAAGTTCGACTGGATCAACCTGCGCTCCTCGACGCTGGAGGACGTGCTCTTCGAGGACTGCACGATCGACGAGCTCGACCTCGGCGCCGTCACCGCCTCCCGCGTCGCCTTCGTGAACTGCCGCGCCGGCTCCGTCGCCCTTCCCCACGCCCGGCTCGAGGACGTGGACCTGCGCGGGCTGGAGATGGGGTCGATCGCGAACCTCGAGGGCCTGTCGGGCGCGACGCTCGACGCCGCGCAGGTCACCGCGCTCGCACCCCTCCTCGCCGCGCACCTGGAACTCCGCATCGAGGGGTGAGCGGTGCCGGTGCGCCCCGGATCACCGGACCCGCAGGACCGGCCCGAGCGGCGCCGGGCCCCAGTGCTCATACCCCCGGACAGCAGAACGCGGGCCGGGGTGATCCCCGGCCCGCGCCTGATCTCCGAGCGTACGCTCAGCGCCGCGCGCTGACCCTCTGCTTGCGGGAGGTGATCTCGCCGGTGTTGAACCCGGCCAGGTGCAGCCCGCCGTGGAAGCGGGCGTGCTCGATCTTCACGCAGCGGTCCATCACCACGTCAAGGCCGCCGGCCTCGGCGATCGCGGCGGCCTCCTCGTTCCAGGAGCCGAGCTGCAGCCACAGCGCCTTCGCGCCGACCTCCACGGCCTCGCGGGCGACGCCCGGCAGGTCGGCGTCCCGGCGGAAGACGTCGACGATGTCGGGCACGACGGGCAGGTCCGCGAGCGAGGCGTAGGCCGGCTGCCCGAGGATCGTCGTCGCTCGGGGGTTGACGAAATAGACCTCGTAGGGCGCGCTCGAGAGCAGGTAGGTGCTCACGAAGTAGCTGGCGCGGGCGGGGTTCGTCGAGGCGCCGACGATCGCGATCGAACGCGCCCGGCGCAGGATCGCGAGCCGCTCCGGGGCCGAGGGGCCCTGCCAGGTGCGCGCGGGCACTCCCTCGACGTCCGTCGCCGACGGCGCGGCGCAGGCCGCGCCGGACTGGATGCTGATGCCGCTCATGCCTGCTCCTCCCTGCTGCGGCCGGTCGCCGCGGTGATCGCCTGGTCGAGGTCCCAGAGGATGTCCTCCACGTCCTCGAGGCCCACCGAGATGCGGATGAGGTCGGGCCGGACGCCGCCGGCGACGAGCTGCTCCGCGGTGAGCTGGCGGTGCGTGGTCGAGGCCGGGTGCAGGACGAGGGTGCGCGCGTCCCCGATGTTCGCCAGGTGCGAGGCGAGCTGCAGGTTCTCGATCACCCGCTCGCCCGCGGCGCGGGCCGCGGCCGCCTCGTCCTCGGCGCTCGCGTGCTCCCCCGTCGGCCGGACGCCGAAGGCGAAGACGGAGCCGGGGCCGAGCGGCAGGTACTTCGAAGCGCGCTCGTGGTGCGGATGGGACTCGAGCCCCGCCCAGGTCACGAACGAGACCCGCGGGTCCGCGTCGAGCCACTCGGCGACCGCGCGCGCTCCGGCCAGGTGCGCATCGATCCGCTGCGGGAGCGTCTCCACGCCCTGCAGCAGCTGGAACGCCGCCTGCGCGGAGAGGGAGGGGCCGATGTCGCGCAGCTGCTCGGAGCGCAGCTTGGTGAGGAAGCCGTACTCGCCGAAGTTGTCCCACCAGCGCAGCCCGCCGTAGGACTCGACCGGCTCGGTCATCGAGGGGAACTTCCCGTTGCCCCAGTCGAAGCGCCCCGACTCCACGACCACGCCGCCGAGGGTGGTGCCGTGCCCGCCGAGGAACTTCGTGGCCGAGTGGATGACGATGTCCGCGCCGTGCTCGAGCGGCCGCACCAGGTACGGGGTGGCGAGGGTCGCGTCGACCACCAGCGGGACGCCGTGCTCGTGGGCGAGCTCGGCCAGGCCCTCGAGATCGGCGATCTCGCCGGAGGGGTTGCCGATCATCTCGACGTACAGCACCTTCGTCTCCGGCCGGAACGCGGCGCGGTAGTCCTCCGGGTCGGAGGAGGCGACGAAGGTGGTCTCCACGCCGAAGCGGCGCAGGGTGACGTCGAGCTGCGTGACGGTGCCGCCGTAGAGCTGCGCGGAGGAGACCACGTGGTCCCCGGCGCCGACGAGCGCCGCGAAGGTGATGAACTCGGCGCTCATGCCCGAAGCGGTCGCGACCGCCCCGATCCCGCCCTCGAGCGAGGCGATGCGCTCCTCGAAGGCGGCGACGGTGGGGTTGCCGATGCGGGAGTAGATGTTGCCGTACTTCTGCAGCGCGAACAGGGTCCCGGCGTCGTCCGCGTCGTCGAAGACGAACGAGGTCGTCTGGTAGATCGGGACGGCGCGCGCGCCGTGCTGCGCGTCGGGGGTGCCGCCGGCGTGCAGCGCACGGGTGCGGAACCCGAAACCGCCCTCCGGGGCCGACGGGGACTCCGGGGCCGACGGGACCTGGTCCTCGAGGGTCTCCTGGCTCACGCGGCGGCCCCAGCCTTCGCCGGGTGGTCGGCGGGGAGGGTCTCGGCGGTCGCGGCGGCGGCCTCCTCGGCGGAGACGCCGGGGGCGATCGGGAGCAGGTCGGTGTTCAGCTCGGTGCCGTGGGCGCGGGCGAGGTCCTTCTCCTTCTCGCGCACGATCGGCATCACGTCCCGACCGAAGGCGGCGACCTCCTCCTGGAAGTGGAGGTAGCAGGTCAGCAGGAGGTTCACGCCGATCTTCTTGTACTCGATGATGCGGTCGGCGATCTCCTCGGGCGTGCCGATGAGGCGGGTCTTGAAACCGTCGTTGTACTGGACGAGGTCCTCGAAGGAGGAGTCCGCCCACATGCCCTTGCCGTCCTTGGTGGAGGCGCCGGCCTCCTGCACGGACTGCCTGAAGCCCTCGACGGCGGGGCGGTGCGCCTTGGAGACGATCTCGCGCAGCGTGTCCTCGGCCTCCTGGCGGGACTCGCGGGCGATGACGAAGCCGTTCAGCCCGAACCTCGGGGAGCGGCCGGCCTCGGCGGCGGAGGCGAGGACGCCGGCGACGTTCTCCTGGTAGCCCTCGAGGGTGCGGCCGTTGGAGAAGTACCAGTCGGCGACGCGGCCGGCGGTGGCCTGCGCGGCGGTGGAGTTGCCGCCGAAGAAGATCTCGGGGTGGGGGCGGCCGGGGACGTCGACGGGCTTCGGGTTCAGGGTGAAGCCGTCGATCGAGTAGTACTTCCCGTCCTGGGTGTACCCGTCCTCGGTGAGCAGGCCGCGCAGCGCGCGGATGAACTCCTCGGTGCGCACGTAGCGCTCGTCGTGCTCGAGCCACTCCAGGCCGAAGTTCACGAACTCGTCCTTCAGCCAGCCGGAGACGATGTTGACCGCGGCGCGGCCGCCGGAGAGGTGGTCGGCGGTGATCAGCCACTTGGCGAGCACGCCCGGGTGCCACATGCCGGGGTGGAAGGCGGCGATGACGCGAAGGCGCTCGGTCGCGCCCAGCAGGGCGAGGGAGAAGGCGGAGGCCTCGTGCTGCTTGTCCGCGCCGTAGCTGGCGGCGTAGCGGGTCTGGGTCAGCGCGTACTCGAAGCCGGAGTCCTCGGCGATCTTCGCCAGGCGCGAGTTGTAGGGCAGCTGCCAGTCGGTGCGCTGCTCGATCGTGGAGACGACGAGGCCGCCGGACACGTTCGGCACCCAGTACGCGAACTTCAGCGGCGTCTCGAAGCTCGAGGCGGGGACGGTGGTGGTCATGGGTCCTCCTTGGTCGGCGGGGCCGACGGTCGGTGCGGGCGGTGGGAAGTGTGTCAGTCCTGCGGGGAGACGGCCGGGTCGTCCGCGGGGAGGGATGCGAGCACGTCCGCGACCGAGGCGACGGCCTCCGGGTTCTGCAGGGAGGTGACGTCCCCGAGCGGGCCCGGGGTGCGGCCGGCGCGGCGTGCCCGCTCGGTGTGGACGAGCTGGGCGAGCAGGCGGCGCATGATCTTCCCCGAGCGGGTGCGGGGCAGGTCCGGCACCTCGATCACGTGGCGGGGCTTCGCGATCGGGCCGATCTCGCGGGCCACCCGGTCGCGCAGGGCCGCGGCGTCGGGGCTGCGGTCCCCGCGAGGGATGACGAACACGGCGACGGCCTGGCCGGTCAGCGCGTCGTCGATGCCGGCGGCGCCCGCCTCCTGCACGCTGCCCTCGGCGACCAGCGCCGACTCGATCTCGATCGTGGACAGGCGGTGCCCGGAGACGTTCACGACGTCGTCGAGGCGGCCGAGGATCCAGAAGCATCCGTCGGCGTCGACCGTGGCGGAGTCCCCGGCGACGTAGTAGCCGCCGTGCTCGCCGCAGCCGGCGTAGTCCCGCCAGTAGGAGTCGCGGTAGCGCTCCGGATCGCCCCACACGGTGCGGGCCATCCCCGGCCAGGGCCGACGGGCCACCAGCGTGCCGGCGACCCCGGCGGGGACCTCCCGGCCGGCCTCGTCGACCACGGCCATGTCGATGCCGGGCAGCGGGCCGGTCGCGGATCCGGGCTTCAGCGTGGTCACCCCCGGCAGGGGCACGAGCATCGACGCGCCCGTCTCGGACTGCCACCAGGTGTCGATGATCGGCAGCTCGCCGCGGCCGAAGGTGCGGTGGAACCAGATCCAGGCCTCGGGGTTGATCGCCTCGCCGACGGTGCCGAGCAGGCGCAGCGTGGACAGGTCGTGGCCGGACGGGAGCTCCTCGCCGAACCAGGACATGAGGGTGCGGATCAGGGTGGGCGCCGTGTAGTAGACGGTCACGCCGTAGCGCTCGATGATCTCGAGGTGTCGTTCGCGGTGCGGCTCCCCGGGGGTGCCCTCGTAGATGACCTGGGTGAGGCCGTTGCTGAGCGGGCCGTAGATCTCGTAGGTGTGCGCGGTGACCCAGGCGAGGTCCGCGGTGCACCAGTGGACGTCGGAATCCTTCGCGTCGAAGTGCGCCCAGTGCGACCAGGAGGCGTGGGCGAGATAGCCGCCCGAGGTGTGGACCAGGCCCTTCGGCTTCCCGGTGGTGCCGGAGGTATAGATGATGAACAGCGGGTGCTCGGCATCGAAGGGCTCGGGCGCGTGCTCCTCGCTCGCGCGGTCCACGCTCTCGTGCCACCACACGTCGCGGCCCTCGGTCCAGGCCACGTCCTGGCCGGTGCGGCGCACGACGAGGACGTGCTCGAGGTCGGGCAGGTCGCGGGCGGCCTCGTCGGCGGCGGACTTCACCTCGACGGCCTTCCCTCGGCGGAACTGCCCGTCGGAGGTGACCAGCAGCTTCGCCCGGGTGTCCTGGAGGCGGAAGCGGACCGCCTCGGCGCTGAAGCCGCCGAAGACGAGGGAGTGCACCGCGCCGATCCGGGCGCAGGCGAGCGCGATGACGACGGTCTCGATGAGCACCGGCAGGTAGACGACGACGCGGTCGCCGGGGCCGATGCCGAGGTCGGTGAGCGCGTTCGCGGCGCGGGAGACGCGAGCCTGGAGGTCCGCGTAGGTGATGGAGAGGCGGTCCCCGGGCTCGCCCTCGAAGTGGAGGGCGACCTTCTCGCCGCGGCCGGCCGCGACATGGCGGTCCACGCAGTTCTCGGCGACGTTCAAGCGCCCGCCGACGAACCAGCGCGCGGCGGGGACGGACAGCTCCCCGCTCGCGGGGTCGGTCGTCGGCGGCTCCCACTCGAGCGCCGTGTGCCACGGCTCGGCCCAGTCCAGGCGCCGGGCGGCGTCCTCCCAGAAGGCGATCGGGTCCGCCTCGGCCTGCGCGTGGATCCCGGGGCCGACGTTCCAGGTGCCCGCGAGCGCCGGGTCCGGCGCGAAGGTGCGGGCCTCGACCAGTCGGGACTCGGTGGTGTTCGCGTAGGCGGTGTTCGTGTCGGTGGTGTTCGTGTCGGTGGTGTTCGTGTCGGTGGCGGTCATGCCCACTTCCTCAGGAGCTTCTTCTCGACGAGGCCCAGCAGGGCGTTGGTGAGGCTGCCCAGCAGGGCGAGCAGCACGATGGTCAGCAGGATCCGGTCCACGCGGCCGTTCTGCTGGGAGTCGTTGAGCAGGAAGCCCAGGCCCATCGAGGAGGCGATCAGCTCCGCGGCGACGAGGAACAGCCAGGCCTGGGCGAGCGCGAGGCGCAGTCCGGAGACGACCGAGGGCACCACGGCCGGCAGCTGGACGGTGCGGAACAGGGACCAGCCGCGCAGGCCGAAGCAGCGCCCCGCCTCGACCAGGTGCGGGTCGATGTGCCGCAGCGCGGCGGCGACGGTGGTGAAGACGGGGAAGAAGGCGCCGATCGCGATCAGGGTCACCTTGGACTCCTCGCCGATCTGCAGCCACAGGATCAGCAGAGGCACCCAGGCGAGCGAGGGCACGGCCCGCAGCGCGGCGAGGGTGGGGCTCAGCAGCGCGTCCCCGGCACGGGAGAGGCCGACGACCGCGGCGACGGCGAGGCCGATCACGGACCCGATCGCGAAGCCGAGCAGCACGCGCTGCACGGAGATCGCGATGTGCAGCCCGAGCTCGCCGCGGGAGACGAGGTCGCCGCCCGCCTGCAGCACGGTCAGCGGCGCCGGCAGGCGGTAGGCCGGGACGAGCCCGGTCGCGGTGACGAGCTGCCAGGCCGCGAGGATCACCACCGGCACCAGCGCCCCGGCCGCGAGGCGCACCCCGGGACGGTCCCAGGCGGAGGGCCGAGCACCCGACGCCCCGACCGAGGGGCCGCCGGCCGACGGATCGGCGCCGGATGCGCCCGCGCCGGCCGGGGCCGCCGGGCCGGTCGAGGTGGGCAGGGGGCTCTCGGCGAGGCTCACTTCTCCTCCACCGCGGCGAGCGCGAAAGCGTCGTGGATGATCTCGTTGCGAGCCTTCTCGACGTCCTCGGCGCCGCCGGCGACGTCGCCCGAGTCGGCGAGGACCGGCGAGATCGCCTCGAGCACCGCGAGCTGGTCCTCGCCCGGCACCCCGGAGACGTCGAGGTTGGAGCGCTCGGTGATCACGGTGCTCGCGACCTCGGAGCCGATGCCGGCGACCTCGGCGAGCAGTGCCGCGGTCTCCTCGAGGTGCTCGAGCGCCCAGGCGCGCGCCTCCTCGTAGGCGTCGACGACCACCTGGGCGACATCGGCGTGCTGATCGATGAACTCCTCGGTGGCGTTGAGGAAGCCGTAGGTGTTGAAGTCGACGTTGCGGAAGACGAGCTGCGCCCCGGACTCGACCTCGGCCGCGGCCATGATCGGGTCGAGCCCCGACCAGGCGTCGACGCTGCCGCCCTCGAGGGCGGAGCGCCCGTCGGCGTGCTGCAGGGGCTGCAGCTCGACGTCCCCGATGGACAGCCCCGCCTCGGCGAGCGCCTGGACCAGGAAGAAGTACGGGTCGGTGCCGGGGGTCGCGGCGACGGGGCGGCCGGCGAGGTCCGCGGGACCGGTCACGTCGCTGCCCTCCGGCACGACGAGCGCGGACCACTCGGGCTGGGAGTAGATGCCGATGACTTTGATCGGGGAGCCGTTGGCGCGGGCGAGCAGTGCGGCGGAGCCCGCGGTCGAAGCGACGTCCGCCGAGCCCGAGCGCAGCAGCTCGTTGGCCTTGTTGGAGCCGGCCGACTGCACCCACTCGACGGTGACGGACTCACCGAGGGCCTTCTCGATCAGCTGCTGGTCGCGGACGACGAGGCTGAGCGGGTTGTAGGTCGCGAAGTCGATGGTGAGCGAGTCGGTGCTCCACTCCCCTGCCCCGCCTCCGGAGGCTCCCGCGCCGGCGGCGGTGTCGTTCGAGCCCTCGCCGGCGACGCAGCCGGCGGCGCCGAGAGCGGCGGCCGCGGTCAGGCCGAGGGCGGCGACGGAGCGGCGGGTCAGGGTGCGGGCGGTGCGGTGGCTCATCAGCGGTCCTCGGAGGAAGTCGTGGTGGACGGGGTGGTGTGCGCGTGGACGCCGAGTCCCTCGAGGAGCTCCATGCGGAGCCCGGCGAGGGCGGCGTCGGCGCGGTCGCGGGGGCGGGCGCCGGGCACCTCGACGATGCGGGCGAGGGAGGGCAGGCCCGGCTCGACCTGGTCGGCGGTGCGCAGGGAGCGCAGCAGCAGCACCCGGTCGGAGAGGTACAGCGCCTCCTCGACGTCATGGGTGACGACGAGGACGGTGGTGGGCTCGGCGGCGTGGATCTCCAGCAGCAGGTCCTGCATGCGCAGGCGGGTCAGGGCGTCGAGCGCGCCGAAGGGCTCGTCGAGCAGCAGCACCTGGGGGCTGCGGGCGAGAGCGCGGGCGAGGGAGGCGCGCTGGGCCATGCCGCCGGAGACCTCGCGGGGGCGCAGGTCCGCGGCGTGCTCGAGGCCGACCAGCTGCAGCAGGTGGCGCACCCGCTCGCGGCCCGCCTTCGCGGGGGTGGTGCGGGGCAGGCCGAGGGCGACGTTCTTCTCGAGGGTGCGCCAGGGCAGCAGGCGCGGCTCCTGGAAGGCGACCGCGGTGCGCTCGTCGGTGCCGACGAGGGCCGTGCCGCCGAGGCTCAGCGCACCGGCGCTCGGCCGGTCCAGGCCCGCGATGAGCCGCAGGAGGGTCGACTTCCCGCAGCCGGAGGGGCCGACGACGGCGAGGATCTCGCCGGAGCGGAGCTCGAGGTCGAGGCCGCGCAGCACGTCATGGCGGCCCTGCGGGGTGTCGAAGGAGCGGGCCACGCCGTCCAGCCGCACGCCGTCGGGCGCGCTGCGCCGGGCGGCGGCTGCCGCGGGCTCCGGGACGGTGCTGCCCGTGCGAGTGCCGGGCTCGGTGGCGGTGCTGGTCATGACCCCGACTATGACGGCGTGGGACGGGAGCACGCCAGAATCGCGTCATAAGCCGTCATAGTCGGGGTGCGAAGGCGGTCTACGGGGCATGGTGGTGCGATCTGGGCCACAGGGGTCGCCGCGGCCTTGCTACCCTGACGGGACCGACGCGCGGGGACGTGCAGGGGGCGCGGGGGAACGCGCACGGCACGGATGCCCGGGGAGGCGCGGAGGCCTGGACATCGAGATGCAGGGGTCGGGGACAGAGGACGAAGATGGCCTTCCAAGGGATGGATCCCGAGCAGGTGCGAGCGACCGCGGAGCGGATGCGCTCCTCCGGGACGCTCCTCGCCCAGCAGTACGACACCCTCCATGGACGGATCCTCGGCAGCGCGGAGATCTGGCGGGGCGAGGATGCGGAGCGCTTCCGCGAGACCTGGTCCTCGACCGTCGGACCGCGGTGGAGCCGCGCGCTCGAGCGCCTCCAGCAGCTGGCGGAGACCGCCGAGCAGGACGCCGAGGAGCAGGACGTCGCCTCCGCAGGCGAGGACGACGCGGGCGGAGGCGACAGCGGCGGCACCGGCAGCGGCAGCTCCTCCGTCACCATGTTCGACGGCGATGCGGGCGACGTCCCGGTCGACTTCGAGGTGCAGGACGCATGGCGGGAGATGGAGCCCGACGAGAAGAAGGCGGTCCTCCAGGAGATGGTGGACCAGGAGTTCGAGCGCTACGGCATGGACCCTGTGGAGATCACGTGGTTCTCCGGGAAGCCAGATCCGGTGACCAACCTGGTGACCTTCGGGTCGTGGAACGAGGACGATCAGGTGCTGAGGCTCAACGACTTCCTCCTCGACCAGCCCGACCTTATGTTGACCACCGTGCACGAGGTCCGTCACGCCGTGCAGTACGAGTTCATCGAGCAGACTGAACCCGAGTTCTGGGACTTCCTGCCGTTCGTCGACTCCCAGGCCGACGACTATGCAGCGATCGAGGAGCAGTACGGCGTCACCCGCGAGGAGATCGAGGCCTGGCGCGAGAACTTCTCCGGCGACAACTACAAGTCCACCGACAAGGGAGACACTCACGAGGAGTACCAGAGCCAGCCCGTCGAGGTCGACGCCCGCGAGCGCGAGGACGAGTTCGCCGGGGAGGAGCTGACCATGGAGCAGCTGAAGAAGTACCAGGAGGACGCCGGCGTCGAGGTGGACGAATGATCGGCATGTCCCGCCGCCACGGCCGTCGCCCCGTGCTCGGGCTCCTCGGCGTCCTTCCCGCCGCCGCGCTGCTCGGCGCCTGCGGGCCGGGGGGCGACGCTCCGCCCGATGAGAAGGTCCCGAGCGGCTCCCTCGCCGCCTCCGCCTGCGCCGAGGGCGCGACGGTACCGCGCCCCTCGGAGAGCCGGCAGGGCGACGGGGAAGCCGGGAAGGTCGCCCCCGACGAGTCCGTCGTGGCCCGGAACGCGATCGCGGTCTCCCCGGACGGCATGCTCGTCGCCGCCGGTGCGAGCCTCGGGCCCAAGCTGCGGGGCGACTCGGAGACGGCGGGGACCACCCTGTGGCGCACGGCAGATGGATCGGTCGCCACACGCTTCGACAACGAGCTGACCGGGGCCATCGCCTGGCATCCGGACGGCTCGATGCTCGCGATCGGCGGCGCCGAACACATCGAGGTGACCACCCTTGAGGGGAAGGTGCTGTGGACGCTGACCGGCCACTCCCCGCCGCGCGAAGGGCACGAGAACCGCGGGGTCCAGGACCTGGCATTCAGCGCCGACGGCGGCACCCTGGCCTCCCTCGGCGCGGATGGCGCTGTGCGGCTGTGGACCGAGCTGGGCACCGGATGCACCCCCTCGGGGGTGCTCGACGTCCATGCCCTGCGCCCGCTGGCCCTATCGATCTCGCCCGATTCCACGACCCTGGCGGTCGCCGGCACGGAGGGTCCCGTCGAGCTGTGGGATCTCGCCGCTGCGCAGCGGTCCCGCACGGTGGACGGCACGGAGTTCCCACCCCGCGCAGTGACGTATACGCCCGACGGCACCCTGCTGATCGGCACCGGGGTCCCGCTCGAGCACACCTCTTCCGACCCCGCGCATGCGATGCTCTATGCGCTGTCCCCCGAGGGAGAGCTGCAGGAGGCGCCGCCCCTCCCTGGTGACGACGCCGGGCACCTCGCCGTCTCCCCCGACGGTCGCCGCATCGCGGTGACCTCCTGGACGGGCGCGCAGGTGACGCTCTGGGACCGTTCCGTGGACCAGCTCGAGGAGCTCTCCCGCCCGGAGGGCTCGCCGGGGGCGATCGACTTCTCCCCCGACGGCTCCACGCTGTTCTCGGCGTCTCCGACCCTGGGCGTGATCGCCTGGGACGGGACCGAGTGGACGCCCTGCGCCCTGCCCTGACCCTCACACCGGCCGCGACCCGCACAGACCGCACACGAGGAGCACAGACATGACCCTCTGGGACCTCATGGAGACCTATCTCCTGGAACCGATACCGGCGCACCTC
The DNA here is from genome assembly GCF_001293905.1 of Brachybacterium sp. SW0106-09. Lineage (NCBI taxonomy): Bacteria > Bacillati > Actinomycetota > Actinomycetes > Micrococcales > Dermabacteraceae > Brachybacterium > Brachybacterium sp. SW0106-09. The sequence continues at coordinate 17,352 of NZ_BCAK01000003.1, read as the reverse complement.
GACGCGCTGCGCATCGCCGTGATGGCGTCCCCGGCGTACGACCCGATGATCTCGCTGCACGCCCTGACCGCCGCGGCGGAGGGCCCGAGCGGCACCGCCGAGGAGGTCGCCGCTCGTCTCGAGAGGGACATCACCTCGCACATGCCCGGTCTGCTCCTCAGCCCCCGGGCGCACACACTGCTCGGTCGCTCCCACCGCACGCTCGGTCGCGAGGCCGACGCCGTCCGCGAGGAGAAGATCGCAGCCCTCTCCTTCGCAGGCATCCGCGGCGAGGGCGACGGCGGCGAGGCGGCGCCTTTCGAGGTGCTTCGCGTCGAGGACGAGTACGACGTCTTCTCCTACTCCCGGCTCCGGCCGACGGGGCAGGTGCTGCGCGAGACCGACCACGGCGCCTTCGACGTCCACACGCTCGAGGACGGTACGGAGGTGTGGTTCCGCCTGCTGTGGAGGGACGCCGGGACGGGCTGAGCCGCTCGGCCACGGCCCCCGATCAGCCGCGCGGCGAGCGCTGCGGCCCGGCGATCCGCCCCTCCAGCATCGCCCGGATCCCCGGCCACTCCGGCGCGAGGATCGAGTACACGACGGTGTGGCGCACCGAGCCGTCGGGCAGGATGCGGTGGGCGCGCAGGATCCCGTCCTGCTGCGCGCCGAGGGCCTCGACGGCGCGGCGCGAGGCGACGTTCAGGTGGTGCACGCGGAACTCGACGCGCAGCATCTCGAGCTCGTCGAAGGCGTGGGAGAGCAGCAGGTGCTTCATCGCCGTGTTCACCCCGGTGCGGTGCACGGAGCCGGCGAGATAGGTGTTGCCGATCTCGAGGCCGCGGTCGGCGAGGGCGAGGTTCATGAAGGTGGTCAGCCCGACCACCTGCTCGTCCGCCGCGCGCACGACGGCCCAGGCGAGACGGGTGCCCGCCTCGACGTCGGCCAGGAGCCCGCGCACGGACGCCCGGACCGCCTCCGGCGCGGGCACGTGCGGGGCGAAGGGCAGGCGGTGGATCCCCCCGTCGGCGACCGCGCCCTGCAGGCCCGGGACATGCGCCTCGGAGAGGGGCTCGAGGCGGATCCCGTGCCCGGCGAGGGTCACCGGCTCCGGGCGCGGCAGCGGTGCGGTGGGGACGGCGCGGGTGCGCTCGTCGCGCCTGCCGGCCGCCCCCTCGGCGGCGCCCCGGTCAGTCATGGCTCCGGCCGTGCTTCTCGATCGCCATCTCGTAGTAGCGCAGCAGGTCGTCGGAGGCGTTCTCCCAGGAGAACCTCTCCGCCTCGGCGCGGGCGGCCTTCCGGATCCTCCCGCGCAGCTCCGCGTCGCCGAGCCGGGTCAGGGCCGCGTCCAGGCTCGCCTGGTCGCCGGAGTCGTAGAGCAGGCCGTCGGCCCCGTCGGTGACCTGCTCCATCGTCGGCCCCGAGCGGGCGGCGACCACGGGCAGCCCGGAGGCCATGCCCTCGAGGATCACCAGTCCCAGGGTCTCGGTGACCGAGGGGAAGACGAAGGCGTCGGAGCTCGCGAAGGCGCTCGCGAGCTCCTCCCCCTCCATGAAGCCGGGGAACGTGGTCCGGGTGCCGGCGAAGAGCTCCTCGAGCTCGCCCCGGTAGGGGCCGTCGCCGACGATCGCGAGGGCCACGTCGTCGCGCCGCTCCATCATGGGGCGCAGCGTGTGGATCTCCTTCTCCGCGGCGAGCCGGCCCACGAACACCAGGAGCTTCTTCTCCGGGTGCCCGCCGGTGAGCCGCGAGCGCATCTCCTCGTCCGCGAAGCGGGGGTGGAAGGTCTCGGTGTCCACCCCGCGCCGCACCACGTGGAGGTCCTCGATCCCGTGCTGGGCGAGCTCCTGCTTCATGGTCTCGGAGGTGGCGATGTTGATGTCGGCCATCGCGTGGTTGCGCTTGATCTGCCACCACACCGCGGGCTTGCCCCAGGTCCAGGCCCGGTAGAGGTCCAGATAGCGGGGGATGTGGGTGTGATAGCTGGCGACCAGCGGGATCCGCTGCCGGCGTGCGGCGAAGGCTCCCGAGGACGCGAGCAGCAGGGGCTGCGCGGCGTGGACGACGTCCGGGTGGAAGCCGCGGATGATGCCGTCGACGTTGGGGCTGGGGAGGGTGAAGCGCCGATGCTTGTAGAACGGCAGCGTCACCGGGCGGATGCCCACCACCCGTGCCCCGTGGTGCTCGGTGACCCCGAGGTCGGGGGCGATCACCATGACCTCGTGGCCGAGGTCGGTGAACCGTTCGACGGCGTGGCGCAGGCGGGTCACCACGCCGTCGACGGAGGGCAGGAAGGTCTCCGTGACGATCGCGATCTTCACGGAACGGGCCTCACTTCCAGGTGACGGTGGGCATGACCAGCTCCCGCTGGACCCGGTCGGTGTTGTTCATCGCGACCTTCAGCACCTCGGCGAGATGCTCGTCGGTCAGCAGGTGCGGCTGCAGCCCGAGGTCCAGGAGGTTGGTGTTGACCGCGTTGTAGTAGTGGTCGTACTTCTCCACGCGCGGGTTCTCGGTCGTGGCGATGTTCACGTCCAGGCCCAGGTCGCCTCCGACCTTCTGCACCTTCTCGGCGAGCTCCTTGACGGAGAACTGCTCGGTGAACTGGTTGTACACGCGGAACTCGCCGCGATCGGCGGGATTCTCGCAGGCGATCTCGATGCAGCGCACGGTGTCCTGGATGTCCAGGTAGCCGCGGGTCTGGGAGCCATTGCCGTAGACGGTGAGGTCGTGGCCGATCGCGGCCTGGATGATGAAGCGGTTCAGGGCCGTGCCGAACACCGCGTCGTAGTCGAAGCGGTTGACCAGGCGCGGGTCCAGGCGGGTCTCGTCGGTCTCGAGGCCGTAGACGACGCCCTGGTTGAGGTCGGTGGCGCGGATGCCCCAGATGCGGCAGGCGAACATGATGTTGTCGCTGTCGTGCACCTTGGTGAGGTGGTAGAACGAGCCGGGGGCCTTCGGGAACGGCAGGCGGTCCTTGCGGCCCTTGTGCTCGATCTCGATCCAGCCCTCCTCGATGTCGATGTTCGGCTGGCCGTACTCGCCCATGGTGCCGAGCTTGACGAGGTGGCAGTCGGGGGCGAAGTCCTTGATCGCCCACAGCACGTTCAGGGTGCCCTCGACGTTGTTGCGGTGGTTCTCGATCGCGTGCTCGCGGTCGATCATCGAGTACGGGGCCGAGCGGTGCTCGGCGAAGTGCACGAACGCCTCGGGCTCGATGTCCTGGAAGACCGACGCCACCGCGTCGTAGTCGGTGAGGTCCGCGATGCGCACCTCGATGTCCTTGCCGGAGACCTCCTTCCACGCCGCGACCCGCTCCTCGAGCGGCAGGATGGGGGTGACGGAGTTCGAGCCGAGCTCCACGTCGATCTCGCGTCGCACCAGGTTGTCCACGATCGTCACGTCGTGGCCCTTCTGCGAGAGGTACAGGGCGGTGGGCCAGCCGCAGAACCCATCTCCACCGGCGACGACGATCTTCATGGGGCAAGTCCTCCAATAGTCCAGGTCCCCGGATCCCGTGAGGCACGGGCGCCGGGTGGTGCAATACCGTGTGCAGTCTTAACGTAGTGCAGGTCAGGCGACGCTCAAAGATGTGGGACGACCGCCCGAACAGCAGAGGAACGGACCATGAACACCGTGCATGACGAACGTCCGACGGGCCGTCCTCCGAGCCGTCTCGCCACTGTATCCCCCGAGCCCGGGACCGGGCTGGACGCTCCGACGCCGCGCCCCCTGCCCGACACCTCCCGGCGCGTGCTGGTGATGGGGATCGTCAACCGCACCCAGGACTCCTTCTTCGACGAGGGACGCACCTGGGAGCTCGAGCAGGCGGTGTCCGCAGGGCTCCGCGCCGCGGAGGAGGGCGCCGACATCGTCGACGTGGGCGGGGTGAAGTTCGCACCCGGCGACCCGCTGGACCCCGCGGAGGAGGCCGCACGGGTGGTCCCCGTGATCGAGCAGCTGCGCCGCGAGCTGCCGGGCGACGTGCTGCTCTCGGTGGACACCTTCCACGCCTCGGTCGCCCGCGCCGCGCTCGAGGTCGGGGCGGACCTGATCAACGACACCACGGGCCTGTCCGATCCGCGGATGGCCGGCGAGGTCGCCCGCGCCGGCGCCTCGCTCGTGCTCACGCACTCGGTCGCGGAGCCGCGCCGCCCCTTCCCCCGGCCCCGCTACGAGGACGTGGTCGAGGAGGTGCGGGACTTCCTCGCCGCGCGCCTGGAGCGGGCGCTCGAGGCGGGCATCGCGCGGGAGCGGATCGTGCTGGACCCGGGCCCGGACCTCAACAAGAGCACGCAGCAGACCCTCGAGGTGCTGCGCGACTGGGGCGAGTACGCCGCGCTCGGCCTGCCGCTGCTCGCGGCGCTCTCGCGGAAGGACTTCGTGGGCGAGTCGCTGGGCCTGCCGAAGGAGGAGCGGCTCGCCGGCTCCCTCGCCGCGGCGGCCTGGACGATCCGTCTGGGCGCCCGGATCCTGCGGGTCCACGACGTGCGGGAGACGGTGCGGATGGTCCGGATGCTCGAGGTGCTCGCCGGCTGGCGCGAGCCGGCGGGACCGCTGGTCCACAACGTCTGAGGGGCCGGGCACCGGACGTTCGCCCCTCGCGCACGGCGGTCACGGCGAAGACGTCGGCGGGGGCGGGGGTCATCGGGCGACTCCCCCGTCGGCCGATCGCCCACCTCAGCCGCGGGCGATGCGCAGCGTCTTGATCTCGAAGGGACGGAAGGAGAGCTCGACGGTGCCGTCCTCGCCGCGCGCGAGGGCGGAGCGGAACGCCGGGGCGTCCTCCCCGAAGGGCCGCTCGAGCAGGTCCGTGGCCGTCACCTCGCCGCCCGCGAGGACCGGGTCGAGGGCGAGGGTCGCCGCGGCGCGGGCGCCGGAGGACTCGTACAGCCGCAGCACCAGGTCCCCGGAGCGGTCCTCGGCGAGCTTCACGGACTCGACGATCACGCTCGAGGCGCCCTCCCCGTCGGCCGGCGCGACCGTGACCGGCGGCGCGGCGAGCAGGGACGCGGCCGCTGCGGGCGCGGTGCGCTCGGGCAGGTTCAGCCGGTAGCCCTCCTCGATCGCCTCGGCGATCCCCGCGCCCGGGCGCACCGTGACGCGCAGCGTGTACCGGCCGTGGTCGGCGGTGGGGTCGGGGTACTCCGGGGAGCGCACCAGGGTCAGGCGGGTCGTGGTGGTGGTGCCGCCGTCGTCCTCGCGCACGGTGCGCAGCACGTCGTGGCCGTAGGTGGAGTCGTTCGCGATCGCCACCCCGTGCTCGCCCTCGGCCGCGTGGACCCAGCGGTGCGCGCAGGTCTCGAAGCGGGCGAAGTCCCAGGAGGTGTTCACCGGGACCGGCCGGTCCACGTGCCCGAACTGGATCTCGCTGGAGAGGTGGGAGGCGCGCAGGTCCAGCGGGAAGGCGAGCTTGAGCGCCTTCTTGCGCTCGCGCCAGTCGAGGTCCACCTCGATCCCGAGGGAGGTGTCGTCCGGGCGCAGCACGAAGGTCTTCACGATCGTGGAGCCCGCGCCGGTGACGCCGGAGGTCTCCTCGCCCTCGGCGAGCGCGGTCGTGTAGGTGAAGGAGACGCGGACCCCGCCGTCCTCCTCCTCGACCTCGGCGGCGGTCGGAGCATCGAGGTCGCGGACCACGCGGCGGTAGAACTCGTCGATGTCCCAGGCGTCCCAGGCGTTGGGCGTGTCGCGGTGCAGCTGCAGCAGCGCGCCGCGGGCGCCTGGGGCGATGGTCTCGCGTCCGTCGGCCCGGCCGACGAGGGAGACCAGCGCGCCGGAGGCGTCGAGCACCGCGCGCACCACCTGGTTCTCGAGGCGGACCTCGCCGCCCGCGCGGGTCACGACCACGGCCTCCTGGACCGGCTCGGGGCGGCCCGCGCCGTAGGCGGGCACGCCGCGGCGCGGCACCGGGGCGGTGTTCAGCAGCACCGCGCCGTGCCCGTCGGCCGCACCCGCCGCCTCGCCCTCGCCCTCCCCGCCGGCCGCGGCGAGCGCGGCGAGGGAGCCGGCGATGATCCGCTCAGCCCGTTCGGCGAGCGCGGCGTGCTGGGCCTCGGCCTCGCGGTGCACCCAGGCGATCGAGGAGCCGGGGAGGATGTCGTGGAACTGGTTCAGCAGCGTGTCCTCCCACAGCGCGGCGAGCTCGTCGTGGGGGTAGGGGTGCTCGGCGCGGAGCGCGGCGAGGGTCGCGAGCAGCTCGGCCTCGTGCAGGAGGTGCTCGCTGCGGCGGTTGCCCTGCTTGGTGCCGAGCTGCGCGGAGTAGGTGCCGCGGTGCAGCTCGAGGTAGAGCTCCCCGTTCCACACGGGCGCGTCGGGGTACTCGGCGCGGGCCCGCTCGAAGAAGTCCTCGGCGGTGCCGAACTCGACCCTCGGGGAGCCCTCGAGGTCGGCGGCGCGGCGCCCGGCGGCCATCATCTCGCGGGTGGGCCCGCCGCCGCCGTCGCCCCAGCCGAACAGGTCGATGCCGATCGAGGAGCGGCCCTTCTCCTTGAAGTTCCGCTCGAAGTAGGCGAGCTCGGACCCGGTGAGGGAGCCGTTGTAGGTGTCGGCGGGCGGGAAGTGGGTGAACACGCTGGTGCCGTCCAGGCCCTCCCAGCGGAAGGTGTGGTGGGGGAAGGTGTTGATCTGGTTCCAGGAGACCTTCTGGGTCAGGAAGAACTCCTGGCCGGCAAGCGCGGCGATCTGCGGCAGCGCGGCGGAGTAGCCGAAGGAGTCCGGCAGCCAGGTCTCGCGCGTCTCGACCCCGAGCTCCTCGAGGAAGAACCGCTTGCCGGCGACGAACTGCCGCGCCATCGCCTCGGAGCCGGGCATGTTGGTGTCGGACTCGACCCACATCCCGCCCACGGGCACGAAGCGGCCGCCGGCGACGTGCTCGCGGATCCGCGCGAACAGCTCCGGGTACCGGTCCCGCATCCAGCGGTACTGCTGCGCGGAGGAGGCGGAGAAGGTGATGTCGGGGTCGTCCTCGATCAGGGTGCAGGCGTTGGAGAAGGTGCGGGCGACCTTGCGCACCGTCTCCCTCACGGGCCACAGCCAGGCCGAGTCGATGTGGGCGTGGCCGGTGGCGAGCACGGTCAGGGCGGAGGAGCCGGCCGTCGCGGCCAGCGCCGGGGCGAGCGCCTCGCGGGCGGCCCGGGCGGTGCCGGGCATGTCGTCGGGGTCGGCGACGTCGCAGGCGGTCTCGAGCGCGCGGAGGATCTCGTGGCGGCGGGCGCTGGTCCCGGGCAGCTCGTGCATGAGGCCGGCGAGGGCCCGGACGTCCTCGTGCAGCTCCCAGATCCGCACGTCGCGGCGGGCGAGGTGGAGCTCCTCGATCGTGTACAGCTCCTCCTCGGGCACGGTCGCGAGGTCGCCGAGCGGGGTCGGTGCGAAGGTCCAGCCGCCGGTGACCATCGGGTTCGCGGCGCACTCGAGGTAGTAGTCGAGCTCCTCGCCGGGCCGGACGGGGAGGTGCCGGTTGCAGGGGTTGATCGCCTTGACGGGCACGCCGTCGGGCGTGAACACGAGCGCCTCGGCCTGGAAGCCGGGCTGGCCGGTGAAGGCGAGATCGACGATCAGCTCGGGGGCGGAGTGCTCGTCGGCGGCCCAGTCGGAGGGGACGGTGCCGGTCACGTGCAGCCAGGTGGTGGACCAGGCGCGCCCCAGCGGCGCCCCGACCTCGACGGGGCCGTACTCCCGGGCGATCGCCTCGCGCGGCGGGATCGGCTCGCCCTCGAGCCGGTGCGCGGTGATCGTGACCTCGGCCCGCCCCTGGTGGATCCGCGGGACCAGGTGGTCCTGCGTGAACCGGCGGATGCGGGCCTCGGTGAGCTCCCGGTCGTCGAACATGTGGCGGCTCCTTCGGCGCGTGGCGCGGGTCGCGGGGCTCGTCGGCCCTCCGGTGTACCGGGGTCGTCCTGGACGCTATCGCGTCAGCGGTGCGCGGCGAGCACGGCGTCGCCGAGGCGCGGCATGATCTCGCGGTGCGCGTCGCAGAAGTCGTGGGAGGTGCCGACGACGAGGGCGAGGTCCGCCTCCGGGTCGATCCAGAAGGCGGTGCCGCGCATGCCGAAGTGGCCGTAGGTCCGCTCGCTGCTGGTGGTCGCGGTCCAGTGCGGGGACTTGGTGCCGCGCACCTCGATGCCGAGCCCGAAGGGGTTGGGGTCCTGCTTGCCGAATCCCGGCATGATGCCCACCAGCTGCGGGAAGTGGACGCCGACGAGCTGGGCGTGGATCTCCTGGTCCAGGAGCGTGGGGTGCTGCAGCTCGGCGGCGAGCAGGGCGAGGTCGACGAGGGCGCCGGAGGCGCCGACGGAGGCGGAGCCCTCCCACTCCAGGCCCGTCATCCCCAGCGGGTCCGCGATCCGCTCCTGGACCCAGTCGCCGAAGTCCCGGCCGACGGCGCGCTCGACGTGGCGGGCGGCCTCGTCGATGCCGTGGTTCGAGTAGTGGCGGCGCAGGCCCGGCGCCTGGAGGGTCGCGTCGGACTCGTAGAAGTAGCCGGAGGCGTGGGCGAGGAGGTGGCGGAGCGTGGCGCCGGGCGGGCCGGCCTCGTCGTCGAGGGCCACGTATCCCTCCTGGAGGGCGAGCGCGGCGCCGAGGCCGGTGAGGGTCTTGGTGACCGAGCGCCAGGGGCGGATCCGCTCGACGTCGCCGCGCCGCTCCCGCTCTCCCTCGGGGCCGAGCACGATCGCGGCGGCCTCGAAGCCGAACTCGTCCAGCAGTCCGAGGGCGCTCATCGGCCGGTCCCGCCCCCGGCGAAGCGCTCGAGGATCGCGTCGGTGATCCCGGGCCAGATCCGCACGTGGTCGGGGCCGAAGCGCCGCTCGCCGAGGAAGGCGGCGGCGAGGCCCGCCTCGGGGTCGACCCAGAGGAAGGAGCCGGACTGGCCGAAGTGGCCGAAGGTCCGCGGGGAGGAGTGCGCGCCGGTCCAGTGCGGGTCCTTGTGCCCGCGGATCTCCATGCCGAGGCCCCAGTCGTTGGGCTTCTGACGGCCGTAGCCGGGGAGGATCCCGGCGAGCCCCGGGAACTGCACCGTGCGCATCTCCTCGTGGAGGGCGTCGGAGATCAGGGTGGGCGCGAGCAGCTCGCGGCCGACGACCAGCAGGTCGGCCACGGTGCCGCGGTAGCCGGCGGCCGGGGAGCCGTCCACCTCGAGGTCCACGAGGTCCAGGCCCTGGATCACGGTCTGCTCCATCCACTCGGGGAAGTCGTAGCCGGTGGACTCCTCGACGTGGGCGGCGAGCACCTCGAAGCCGGTGTTGGAGTAGATGCGGCGGGCGCCGACCGCGCCGACCGTCTCCTCCCCCTCGAAGGGGTAGCCGGCGGTGTGCGCGATCAGGTGGCGCACGGTCGCGCCCTCGGGCCCGGCGGGCTCGTCGAGGTCGACCAGGCCCCGCTCGACGGCGACGAGCACGCCGAGGGCGGCCAGGGGCTTGGAGACGCTCGCGAGGTCGAGGACCCGCCCGGTCTCGCCCTGGAGGTGGACGGTCCCGCCCGGGTCCGTGACGCCGAGGGCGTGGGCGGCGTCGAGGTCGACGGGGATCACGGGCGCGGTGGAGGGCTGCACGCGCTCCACTATGGCACGGGCGGGAGGGCGCGGGCGGGCCGCTCCCGACGGTCCACCGGGCCGCGTCCGACATCCGTCCAGGAGTCCTGGATGCCCGCTTCGGGCGGTTCGTGACAGAATCGTGACTTGCCCGTTTCGCCCGACTGCCTGCGGCGTCACATTTCCTTCACATCACCCGGCGCGAACTGGACACTTTTCCTCTTGTTTACCATCTCTTGACCCCGCAGTCTGTCCGTCGACGGGCCCGAACCCGGGTGCCGCACGATCGCCCGCTCCACAGAGCACCGGGCGAGAGGACTCGAAGGGGAGACCACCGATGGACCTGACGATCAGACCGAGAGCCGACCGACCGCCGGAGGCCGGGGAGGCCGGGGCGCTCCCGCCCCTCGCGCTCCCGAGCCGACGACTCCTGCTGCTGGGCGTGGGCACGCTCGGCGCCGGGCTCGCGCTCGGCACCGGGGCCGCCGACGCCGCCGGACCGACGCTCCGCAAGGGGGACCGCGGCAGCGCGGTGACCACCCTGCAGAAGCGACTGAACGCCCTGCGCTACTGGTGCGGCACTCCCGACGGCAGCTTCGGGCACCTCACCCAGCAGGCCGTCTTCGCCGTGCAGAAGGCCGCCGGCCTCGGCCGGGACGGCGTGGTCGGGGCGAGGACCTGGGGCGCGCTCGATGCGGGGAAGCAGCCGAGCCGCCGGATCACCAGCGGCAGCGGATTCGAGGTCGACCTCTCCCGGCAGCTGCTGATCCTCACCGGGGGCGGCCGCATCGCCTGCATCCTGAACACCTCCACCGGCAGCGGGGAGCGCTACTACTCCGGCGGCCGCTGGAAGACGGCGACCACGCCGAAGGGCGACTTCCGGATGTACCGCCTGTACTCCGGGGGCTGGCAGAACGGGCCGCTGGGGAACCTGTACCGGCCCGGCTACTACGACCGCGGCTGGGCGATCCACGGCTCCACCTCGATCCCCACCTATCCCGCCTCGCACGGCTGCAGCCGCATCTCCGTGGGCGCGTCGGACTACCTGTGGGCGCGCGGCTGGTTCCGCACCGGCCAGCGGGTGCTGATCCGCTGAGGCACGGACCGGACCACGGATCGTCCGACCCGCCCGCTGCGCCCCGGCGTGCTGCCGGGGCGCAGCGACGTCCCGGGACCGCCGCCTTCACCTCTCCTGCACGATTCCCTCGCCGCCTCCGCGCCCTGCGCGCCCGGTCGGCGCCCTGCCACGCGCTACGATCGGGGGGCGCGCAGCACCGTCGACGGGTCGCTGCCCGCACCTGGCAGCCCAGCGAGAGCGAAGGACCACCGTGGGGATCTTGGATCGGATCGAGCGCAGCCTCGACCGCGGCGTGACGAGCGTGTTCTCGCCCGGTCGCGGGCAGCTGAAGCCCCTCGACCTGGCGCAGGGCCTCAAGCGCGAGTGCGACGACCAGATCCAGGTGCTCGACCGCACCCGGACCCTGGCCCCGAACGTGTACACCGTCTACCTGCACCCGCAGGACTTCGAGCGCTTCTCCTCCTGGCAGGACACCCTCCTCGACGAGCTCCAGCGCGTGCTCATGGAGCATGCGGACAAGCAGCGCTACATGTTCGTCGGCGCCGTCTCCGTCGCCCTCGAGCAGGACGAGGAGGTCCGTCAGGGCCGCTTCGAGACCGAGTCCCGCACCGAGCGCGGCAGCGTCGCCCCGGCGACCGGCGCCGCCCAGGACAGCCCCGGCGGCAGCCCCATCGTCGAGATCGACGGGCAGCAGTACCTGCTCACCGGCCCCGTCACGGTGATCGGCCGCGGCGGCGACGCGGACATCATCCTCGAGGACACGGGCGTCTCCCGGCACCACCTCGAGCTGCGCGCCGAGCCGGACTCGTCCCTGGTCGCCACCGACCTCGGCTCGACCAACGGCACCTTCGTCGACGGCGAGCGCATCCGCACGCCCGTCCCGCTGCACGACCGCTCCCTGATCAAGATCGGGCGGACGCGCCTGACCGTCCTGCTGCCGGGCTCGACCCCGGCGGCCTGGTGAGCGCCCCATGAGCGAACTGACCCTCGTCGCCCTGCGTCTGGGCCTCGTCCTGGCGCTGTGGATCTTCGTGGTGGTCGTGGTGCTCGTGCTGCGCAACGACCTCTTCGGCACCACCGTCGTCACCCGCTCCAGCCGCGACCCGCGCCGCGAGCAGCGACCGGCCTCCGGCCCGATCGGCGGCGCCGCCTCCGAGGCGGGCGCCGATCCGGCCTCGCTGCGCACCGATCCGGAGGTCACCCAGGCCGCGATGGTCGTGACCGCCGGGCCGCTGCGCGGCACCTCGCTGACGCTCGGCTCGACCCCGATCCTCATCGGCCGGGCCCCCGAGTGCACGCTCGTGCTCGACGACGACTACGCCTCCAACCGACACGCCCGCGTCTTCCAGCGCGAGGACGAGTGGATGGTGGAGGATCTCGGCTCGACCAACGGAACCCTGGTCTCCGGGCGGCGCATCGAGGGCGCGGTGCCCTTCCGGCCCGGGGCGCAGGTGCGGATCGGCCGCACCGAGATCGAGCTGAGACGAGGTCCGCGATGAGCATCGCCCTGCGCTACGCCGCCCGCTCCGACGTGGGCCTGGTCCGCTCGAACAACCAGGACTCCGCCTACGCGGGCAGCCACCTGCTGGTGGTCGCCGACGGCATGGGCGGCCATGCCGGCGGCGACGTCGCCTCCTCGGTCGCGATCGGGCGCCTGGCCGCCCTGGACTCCGAGACCCCGGCCTCCGACATCGTCGCGACCCTCGAGGAGAGCGTGCTCGAGGCGAACCAGGAGATCCTGCGCCGCGCACGGGACGAGCCGCAGCTGCGGGGCCTGGGCACCACGATCACCGCGCTGCTGCGCGCCGAGGGCAAGTTCGCCCTCGCCCACATCGGCGACTCCCGCGCCTACCTCCTGCGCGACGAGGAGACCGTCCAGATCACGAAGGACCACACCTTCGTCCAGCGCCTGCTGGACGAGGGCCGACTCACGGAGGACGAGGCCGAGCGGCATCCGCAGCGCTCGGTGCTCATGCGCGTGCTCGGCGACGTCGACGCGGATCCCGAGCTGGACCTCTCGCTGCGCGCGGCCCATGCGGGCGACCGCTGGCTGCTGTGCTCCGACGGCCTCTCCGGGCTCGTCTCCCTCGACACGATCGACGCGACCCTGAAGGACATCGAGGACCCCGGCGAGTGCGCCGACGCGCTCGTGCAGCTCGCCCTGAAGGGCGGCGGCCCCGACAACATCACCTGCATCGTCGCCGACGTCGTGGACCTCGACGCCCTCCCCCGCGGGGTCGAGGCGCCGTCCACGACCCCGCAGATCGTCGGCTCCGCGGCGCGGAACCGACACCGGCCCACCACCGCCTCCGGCCCCGCCGCGAAGGCCGCCGCGCTCACCCGCGAGGAGCCGGAGATCCCCTACGAGGACGAGGACTTCTCCGAGGAGGAGCCGCCGCGGCGCAGCCCCTGGCCCGCCGTCGTCGTGCTGGCGCTGCTGGTCGCGCTGCTCGGCGGGCTGCTGTGGGGCGGCTACGCCTGGTCCCAGCGGCAGTACTACGTCGGCACCGACGGCACCCGGGTGGTGCTCTACCAGGGCCTCGCCCAGGATCTCGGCCCCGTCTCCCTGTCCGAGCCGCTCGAGGTCACCGACATCGAGATCGAGGACCTCCCCGAGATCACGCGTCAGCAGGTCGAGAGCACGATCAGCGCCTCGGACCGCGAGGGCGCCGACCAGATCATCGACCGTCTCGAGCAGGCCGCGGCCGCGAACCGGCCGCCCACGGCCGTCTCCCCCTCCGACGGGGGCGGAGCCTCCGACGTCGGCGGCGCCGAGGAGGGGGCCGCGGACGGCATGGCGCCCCTGCCGACGGCCGGCTCCCCCGACGAGGGCGAGGCGACGTAGTGGCCACCATCGTCTCCTACACCGCACGGCCGCGCCGCCTGATCCAGGCCCTGCTGCTGCTCCTCGCGGTGGCGGTGGGCGTGGGGGCCTACGCCCTGGTGGGGCTGGGCCGCTTCGACGAGCTGCCCGCGAACCTGCTCCAGGTCGGCATCGGCGCGCTGGTGCTCGTCGCCGTGCTCCAGATCGCCGTGATGTGGCGCGCCCCCTACGCCGATCCCGTGATCCTGCCGATCGTGGTGCTGCTGAACCTCCTGGGCGTCACCATGATCGAGTCCGTCCACGCCGCCAACGAGATCTACGGGCTGCGCAGCTCCGCGAGCGCGGACCGCCAGATGCTGTGGGCCGTGATCGGGGTGGTGCTGTGCGTGGCGCTGCTGGTGCTGCTGCGCGACCACCGCTGGCTGCGCCGCTACACCTGGATCAGCGCCGTGGCGGGCGGCGTGCTGCTGCTCCTCCCGCTGGTGCCCGTGATCGGCTCGGCCCGCAACGGCTCGAAGATCTGGATCTCCGTCGCGGGCTTCAGCTTCCAGCCCGCGGAGCTCGCGAAGATCGCCTTCGCGGTCTTCTTCGCCGGCTATCTCGTCGCCCGGCGCGACACCCTCGCGCTCGCGGGCCCGAAGGTGCTGGGCATCCATCTGCCGCGCTGGTCGGACTTCGGCCCGATCCTGGTGGCCTGGGGCTTCGCGATGGCGGTGCTCGTCTTCGAGACGGACCTGGGGACCTCGCTGATGTTCTTCGGCCTGTTCGTGGTGATGCTCTACGTCGCCACCGACCGGCTGAGCTGGCTCGTGATCGGGGCGGTGATGTTCCTGCCGCCGGCGGTCTTCGCCGCGACCCAGATGAGCCATGTCCGCACCCGCATCACCTGCTGGCTGGACCCGCTCTCTGGCGAGAACTACTCCTCCTGCGAGCAGATCAGCCAGGGCCTGTTCGGGCTCGCCAACGGCGGTCTGGTCGGCACCGGCCTCGGGGAGGGGCGGCCCGACATGGTGCCGCACGCCGAGTCCGACTTCATCTTCTCCTCCTTCGCGGAGGAGATGGGCATGGTCGGCGCCTTCGCGCTGCTGCTGCTGTACCTGCTGCTGGTCCAGCGCGCCATCCGCGCGGCCGTCGGCATCTCCGACGGCTTCGGCACCCTGCTCGCCGGGGGCCTCGGCTTCGTGATGGCGCTGCAGGTGTTCGTCGTCGTCGGCGGCGTGACCCGGGTGATCCCGCTGACGGGCCTGACCCTCCCCTTCCTCGCCGCGGGCGGCAGCTCGCTGGTGTGCAACTGGATCATCGCGGGGATCCTGGTGCGCCTGTCCGACGCGGCCCGGCGCCCCGCCGCCCGCCAGGTCGAGGGGACCCTGCCCGGCTCGCCCGCCCGCTCCGGCCAGGAGGCGATCGCGTGAACAAGCCCCTTCGCCACGTGTGGCTGGTGGTCGGCGTGCTCTTCGTGCTGCTGTTCACCTCCACCACCTACTTCCAGTTCGTCGCCCAGGGCCGGCTCGCCGCCCACGGGCAGAACCAGCGGACCCTCCAGGGCGAGTACGGCCGCCATCGCGGGCCGATCGTGGTGGACGGGCACGCGATCGCGACCTCGCAGGAGTCCGGGGACACCTACGGCTACCTGCGCACCTACGACCCCGGCGCGATGTACGCCCCGATCACCGGCTACTACTCGGTGGTCTACGGCTTCACCGGCATCGAGCGCTCGCTGAACGACACCCTCTCGGGCGAGGCGGACTCGCTGTTCTACCACCGCCTTGCCGATGTCGTCTCGGGCCGGGAGAACCAGGGGGCGAGCGTCGAGCTCACCCTCGACTCCGCCGCCCAGCAGGCGGCCTGGGACGCGCTGGACGGCCGGCGCGGCGCCGTGGTGGCGCTGGACCCCGAGACCGGCGCGATCCTCGCGATGGTCTCCGCACCGAGCTTCGACCCCAACGAGCTCGCCTCCCACGACACCGGCGCTGTCTCGCAGGCCTGGTCCTCGCTCAACGAGGACCCCGAGCGGCCGCTGACCAACCGTGCGATCGGCGGGGACCTCTACCCGCCCGGCTCGGCGTTCAAGCTCGTCACGGCCTCCGCGGCGCTCGAGACCGGCGACTACACGGCGGACTCGGTGATCCCCGGGCCCGGCACCTACGAGCTGCCGAACTCCTCCTCGGTGATGAACAACTTCTCCGAGGGGCGCCAGGAGCCGTGCGGCCCGGACGACGAGTCCACGCTCGCCGAGGCGCTGCGCCAGTCGTGCAACACCTCCTTCGGAATGCTCGGCGTCGAGATCGGACAGGACCAGCTGCGCAGCACCGCCGAGGAGTTCGGCTTCGGCCAGGACCTCTCGATCCCGATGGGCGTGACGCCCTCGCGGATCGGGGAGGACCTCGACGACGCACAGCTGGCGACCACCTCGATCGGGCAGTACGAGACCCGGGTGACCCCGCTGCAGATGGCGATGGTCGGCGGGGCGTTCGCGAACGACGGCGTGGTCATGCAGCCGCAGCTCGTCCAGGCCGTGCGCACGGGCGACCTCTCCACCGTCTCCGAGCTGACCCCGAAGGAGGTCGGCCAGCCGCTGTCCGCCGCGAACGCCGCGCAGATGCGGCAGATGATGGTGGGCGTGGTCGAGGACGGCACCGGCTCGGCGGCGGCGATCGACGGCGTCGAGGTGGGCGGCAAGACCGGCACCGCCGAGTGGGGCGAGGACCGCTCCCCCCACTCCTGGTTCGTCGGGTACGGACAGACGGACGAGCAGAAGATCGCGGTCGCGGTCGTGGTCGAGGAGGGCGGATACGGGTCGCGCACCGCGGCGCCGATCGCCCGTGACGTGATGGAGGCGGTGATCCAGCGATGAGGACCGAACCGGGGCTCGTGCTCGAAGGACGGTACGAGCTCACCTCGCTCATCGCCACGGGCGGCATGGGTCAGGTCTGGAAGGGTCGCGACCAGGAGCTCGAGCGCGATGTCGCGATCAAGGTGCTGCGCGAGGAGTACGCCGGCGACGAGGGCTTCCTCAAGCGCTTCCGGGCCGAGGCGAGGCACACGGCCGCCCTCTCCCACGAGGGCATCGCCGCGCTGTACGACTACGGCGAGCTCGACGGCCGCGCCTACATCGTGATGGAGCTGTGCCCCGGCCGGCCCCTCTCGGACATCATCGAGGAGAACCCCGGCGGGCTTCCCGAGAAGCGCGTGGTCCAGCTGATGATCGAGCTCGCCCGGGCGCTGGACGCCGCCCATTCCAAGGGCGTCGTGCACCGCGACGTGAAGCCCGAGAACGTGCTGGTCGACGAGAAGGACGGGTGGTCCATGAAGATCACCGACTTCGGGATCGCGCGCAGCAAGGACCAGGCACGGCTGACGAAGACGGGCCTGGTCATGGGCACCGCCCAGTACCTCTCCCCCGAGCAGGCGATGGGCAAGCAGGCCACCTCCCTCTCGGACATCTACGCCCTGGGCATCGTCGCCTACGAGATGCTCGTGGGCAGCCGCCCCTTCACCGGCTCCAGCCAGGTGGAGATCGCGATGGCGCAGGTCAAGCAGCAGCCGCCGGAGCTCCCGGAGGCGATCGGCGCGGACCTGCGGCGACTGGTGATGATGATGCTGGCCAAGGCGCCCGCGAACCGTCCCCGCTCCGCGGCGGCGGTCGCGCGAATCCTCGAGGCGATCCAGCGCGGGGTCGAGCCGCGCTTCACGACCGGGGCGATCCCGGTGACGCGGGTCGAGGACCACGACTGGACGGGCGAGAACCGGGTGCGGCCCGCCGGCTCCGGCGCCGGGGAGCAGGCTCAGCGCCCCGGCGCCTCCCCCACGGGAACGCGCACCGCGGCGATGCCGCTGCCGCTGTCGGGCCGCAGCCGCGGCATCCGGCATCGCTCGGGGGGCTCGGGCCCCTCGGCGCTGTCGGCGGCCTCGGCCGGCTCCGCCCCGCGACGCGGCTCGGCGCGC